>JAYUFL010000045.1:0-2260 GCA_043738745.1 Bacteroidota bacterium | reverse complement strand
TTGATAACGCCTACAAACCAACTATTTCCTTGCTTGGCGATGCTGGTTATATGTCAACTTTCATCAATTCGCCTTATCGGAATTTTGGATTTAGCGTTGGAGTAGGAGCGAGTATTCCTATATATGACGGGCATCAGCGAACGTTACAGCATCAAAAAAACGAAACTTTATTCAATACTAATTTAGCCTATAAAACTAATTACAAAAAACAATATGCACAGCAATTGCTACTTTTAAATCAAAAACTGAAACAATCCAACGAAATCGAAAATCAACTGAATTCGCAACTCACAATCACCGAAGCATTAATAGATGCCAACAAAAAATTATTGGTTACTGGCGATGCACAAATTACGGAATATGTCATTGCAGTTGGAAATTTAATTTCGATAAAAAATGCCATTTCTCAAAATAATATCAATAAATTGCAAACGATTAACGAAATTAATTATTGGAGTTTTAATGACAATTAAATGAAGAAAATCAATATCATATTTGCCACAATATCACTTTTTTTCTTTTCTTGTAAAGATAAAATAGTAGAAGAAAAACCAATAGACACAAGTGTTCCTGTAACTTTGTGTTATATAGATAATGCTGCTTTAGAAAACCATATCAATTTGAATGCGACGGCAACCTATTTGGTGAAAAATGTGGTAAAAGCCAATGCTACTGGTTATTTAAGTTCAGTAAATGTGGCGGTAAATGATTATGTTACCAACGGAAAACAACTATTTTCTATCACTACTCGAGAAGCAAAAATTCTGGGAAATTCTATTAATAAAATCGACCCAAGTTTGAATTTTGGAGGAGCGATTCGAGTAAAATCGAACACGAGTGGAATTGTAACTTCATTAAATGTTCAAAATGGCGATTATGTGCAAGATGGAGACCAGTTGGTAACTATTAATGATGCCAAAAGTTTCGGGATTGTGCTGAGTTTGCCTTATGATTTAAAGAAATTTGTAAAAATCGGACAAACATTCGATGTTGTTTTACCCGACGAAACTATCAGAAAAGCAACCGTAAAAGAATATATGCCAACGGTTGATGCGACTTCTCAAACGCAAAATGTAGTTTTAAAAATCTCTGGAAAACAAGATATTCCAGAGAATTTGATTGTGAAAGTTAGAATTAATAAATCATCGAATACAAATACAATTTCGTTACCAAAAAAAGCCGTTTTAAGTGATGAAACCGAAACCGATTTTTGGATTATGAAAATGATAAACGGCAATACTGCCGTAAAAATTCAAATCAAAAAAGGAATTGAATCGGAGGATAAAGTTGAGATTTTAGAACCTATTTTGACTGCAAATGATAAAATTTTATTGACAGGAAATTATGGCGTTGCCGATACGATAAAGGTAAAAGTGGTTAAGAATTAAACCGCCATTTTTGGAACTTGGTCAAATGAAAATGAAGAAATTTCGGTTTGATTTTTGGCGTGTTCAATAGTAATTGAAACAATATTGCCGTTTATATCAGTTTCAACTAAAGTGTTTTCGTTTAATTCCTTGGTTTCAACAATTTCATTATCATTAAAATATACTAATAATGTATCCGTTTCATTAAAATAAGTAACTTTCATATTAATTAAATTTTAAAATTTCTATCAAAAAACGCATTGTGAACTGTTAAATTATAATCCTTAAATATCTATCGACATCATCAATATACGCCCATCTTTTTATTCGTCCGTCACTTTGAATCACTTCATAAACGTGATTATAAAATACAAATTCAATCCATTCCAATTTAATATTTTTCCTATCATCACGTTCTCTAGTCGCAGAAAAATAATTTGTGAATTTCATTTTTGGTAAATTCTAATTGCAAATATATAAAAAACAAATTTATAATTTTGATTGATTTAATTTTCAATCGTAAATATGAAGATTAAATAAAAATAAGCATGAACAACTTCTTCGTAAAATATAAAAACGGATTAAGCGCGATAATTTTCCTAATTATACTTGGAGGATTTTTTGCTTATTCAAAAATGCAAACCAGTTTGTTTCCAGAAATTACTTTCCCGAAAATAAAAATTATTGCCGATGCTGGTCAGCAACCTATTGATAAAATGATGGTTACGGTGACCAAACCATTAGAAAATGCAATTAAAAAAGTTCCAAATCTTAAAACCGTTCGAAGTACAACTAGTCGCGGAAGTTGCGAAATATCGGCATTTATGGATTGGAAATCCGATATAGATTTGGATAAAACCAGAATTCAAGAACAAATTGCACAAATTCAGAAT
>JAYUFL010000044.1:0-6355 GCA_043738745.1 Bacteroidota bacterium | reverse complement strand
TTGAATTTTTCATTGTTTATTAAAATGTTGGATTTATTTCTGTTATTGTAAACCAAGAGTTACTTGCACTTGGAGTATCATTAGCTGTTGCTCCTCCGCTATAGCTTCTTAATTGAAGTGTATCTCCAGCTAACATTTCAATAGCACCGTTGGTACTAATATAGTTTGCTCCAGAAGCTGCTGCAAAGAAAAGTGTATTATATAATTGGCTTCCAGTTTTCCAAATACTACAACCTACATATTGTCCTATTAAAGTTGTAAAGACAGCGTTTCCGCCAGTTACTATCACTGTCATTGCCCTTGGTGCTGTAAATATTCCTGTTGATGATACAAATGAACTTGTTGGGTCTTGTACTACATTCCAGTTTGTAAGAGCTGTCCATGTGGCACTTGGTATGGATTGTAATGTTTTATTTCTACATATTAGATTTACACGAGTTGTTGTTGTTATTGCTGATGAGCCGAGTTGTATAACTGACAAAGAACTCGCATTCATGTCTATATTTACAGTTCCTGTTCCTGATGTGCGTTGTAATGCAATTTTATATACCCCAGTAACAGTTGGAGTAAAAATAGCATCTATTACAGGTTGCGAACCTCTATTTGCTATGGCATCACTTAATGTAAGTATAGGAGTAACAAGACCAGACACTGGTGTATTAGTATTATCTACTATAGAACTGTTAAATATATCCCCTGATACAGAACTACCATTTAGTGCTAAATTAGCAGTAATTCTGTATGTTTTACCAACCGTCAAAGTAAATGCGTTTGATGCAAGTGGTATATTTCCTGAAACTGTATTTGTAAAATTAAGTGGTGTTATAGTATTTGAAATTCCAGTTTGATTTGATACACCTTTTGCATAAAGATAATCAACACTTTGCCCTGTTACTGGAGTAAAGCCACTAATTACTCTAATTCTTGCTGTTGCATTATTACTGGCAAAATTACCACCATAGTTTGTAATTCCACTTATTGTTTGTATTCTTAATTCAACTCTTGTTGCAACTGTAGGAGCAAAAGTTGTAATAGCCATACTTCTACTTGCATTTGTGCTTGTTAAGTTTGCACCAACAATACTTGCCCCACCTGTCCCTGTTGCTATTTCTGTTCCTGTATCAGCATTGAACCATCTGTAATTTATATAAGAAGAAGCAGCACCAGTTATATCACCACAATCTCCTTCTAATTCATAAACTTTATTAGGTTGTAATAAAAATCTACCCAATGAGTTTACATTTGACGTATTTGTATAAGTCGTAGAAATATCTGGTGTTATAGATGTACCAATTTGTCTTAAAAGTATATCATATTTAATGTGGTCTGCTACTGTTAAATTTGTAGATGTTGTAGCATTTAATTTTACTTCAACGTATTCTGCCATTACTACTTGCCCTATATTACTAATCTGCTTATATGTAGTTGCCGAAGTACATTCTAAAGTGAGTGAGCCATTCTGTGCATTAAGAATTGCAGGTGTGGTAATAGTACCAATATCTGCACCAGTTGCAATAGTAGAAAGTGTAAATGCAGTTGCATCACTTCTTATAATTGTAATACGCTTACCAATATCATTGTTAGAGCAAGGCGGTATTGTTAGCACTCCATTTGACGTTGGTGCTGTTGTGCCATAGTCTAAGGTAACTCCCCATGCAGATATTGCACCAGTTGCATTTAATTGCTGTGAAATCTGTTGTCCACTACCACCACTACTAGGGTTTAAAGGATAGCTACTTTGTGCAAAGTTTTGAAACGATGCACAAATTATTAACAGTAAAAAAAGTATTCTTTTCATTTTTAGTTATATTTTATTTCAATTAATAAAGCTGTTGCAGGGGCTGTTGTATTAGCCGTTGTAAAACCTGTTGTAGCTGCAATTTTTATTGAGTTTGTTTGAAAATTAGTAATTACTGCACCATTGGGTTGAAAGTTGTAAACGCTGTTTGCACCTATGGCTATTGTTTCTATTGGTGGTGTTGTACCAAGTGTTACAGTAGCAGCATCAAATATTTTTACATATATAGGCGTTGCATTTGGGTTTACAATATTATAACCATAAGTATTACCTGATGTGGCTTTAACTGTAAGTACCGTATTAGTAAGTGCTTCACTTCTAAAAAAAGTATAACTGCCTTTGTTATCCGCTCCCACATTAGTAATGCTACTCAAAGCATTACCTTTAGCATCTGATTGAACGGCAAAGGACTGTCCTGTAGTAGGTACTAGACTAACTGCATTATAAACTATACCTCCTACCTGCATTCTAGTAGGTATTGTAGTTGGCGTTAGTGCTCCCATGTGCGGACTATTACCACTTACTTGAACTGGCAATGTAAGAGCAGTTAAAGGAACAGTTGTACTTGCTGCTATTATTGGTAAAATTTGTGTTCCATCAGTAATTTTTGCAAATTCCGCTGTTGCTAAAGTTTGGTTTGTGTTACCTATTGTATTACTACCTACTGGAAGAGGATTTATTATTGAACCTAAAGTTGTTACTGCATTCAATGTAGATGCTGGTTTAAGCAATGAATTAACTGTAGCATCTAGTGCATATCCTGTATTACTAGGAGGAGTTAAAGCTGTAATTTGTGCTAATGGTAAAACTGTTGGTACAGATGCTGCGGCTAAAGCCTGTCCTAAACTTGGAATTTTAAAATCTATATTAGTTAAAGATACATTTGCTGCTGTTTGTAATGGAGCTGTACTTGCTCCATTTGGTAAAGGTAAAGATACTGCTGAAATAGGTTGTGTAACCGCTGAATTATCTACTTTTAAACCATTTGCAGTAGTAATTACTTTATTGTTTAAAGCAGTAAGAGTAGATTCAGTTGAAACCCCCGAAATAGTGCCTATATTTGCTGTTATTGTTGTTAGCGGAGTTAAACTTGCTATTTGAGTAGCAGTTAAAACTATCGGAACACTATTTGCGTTTGTATTTTGCCCTAAAGATGGAGTTTTACCATCTATACTGCCCAATGAATTATTTGTAGCGGATAATTGCGTACTTATTGTACTTAATTTACTGCCATTCCCTACTTGCGTTAATTCCGTACTCGCACCATTTGGTAGAGGCAAAGACGTTGCGGATATTGGTTGCGTAACTCCTGATCCATCGACTGGTTGCCTACCGCTTATTAACGTTGGAATTTTACTGTCAATGTTATTTAATGAGGTATTTCCTGATGTTTGCAATGTTGTTGAAGCAAAACCAGTTCCAGCATTTACTGTTGGTGTATTTGTGACTGATACATTAGAATTTGTACCACCACCAGAACTTCCAGAAATAGGCACCACAACAATATTTGAAAAATCTGTTATAAAATTAGTATATGTTGTGGTTGGAATAAATGCTCCTCCATTTGTAGAAATGGTATTTACTTTTGAGAAATACAAATCATAACTTGAATTTTGATATTGTACACTAATCATTTGCAAATTAGCATTTACCTCTAAAGCGGTAACATTTGAGAATTTTCTGTAAAGTTCATTAGTTGTTGAACTTCTCATCTCTAAAGTATTTGGAGATATTGAAATTTTGTATTGAGCTTGTAAAAAGCATGTAAAAAGCAAAAATAAAATTGTTGTTTTTTTCATGGTTATTAATTAATTTGCGTTATAATTCCGTTAGTTACAGTTATTGTTTTTCCATCTGCACTTGTGAAAGTTCCAGATGCGGAGGATTCAGTCGCTAGATTATAAGTTCCAGATGCAGGCACTAAAGGCAAATTAAAAGTACAATTTGATGCGCCATTATCATTTTTAATTACAGATGGTGCGCTAACTCCGGCAATCGTTTTTAAATAAATTCCATTAACATCTATTGTAACTTCTGGTATACGGATATTACCTGAAAGATTGTTAAATCTTATTGATTGATTAGTTTGATTTCCTTGCAGTAAAACACTTTGTAAATCTTGAACACTACCACCGCCACTTGGTAAATCCTGTTCAAAAACTTTACCTAATGTTCCGCGAACTAAACATTTTGTTTGACCAGTTGTCGTTAAGATTGTTGGAATTTTAATTCCTCTATGGGAAGTATATCCCACGTTCGAATATGTTTGCGAAAATCCGCTAAATGCTAGTAAAAATGCTAATGATAAAAAAATATTTTTCATTGTGTTTAAAATTAAATTGGTTAAAATTGTCTTACTCTTATTATGTTTCCTGCTTCTAATGGCAATAAATCCGCATTTATAATCGATAAAACGCCACTCGTAGCGTTATATGTGAAATCTCCTTGCAACAATTCTATTCTATCTAGCAGCACTTGTCTAACTACTAAATTTGATTGAGTATTGAAATTAGTTTGTCCATCGGATGTGATTTTTGTTATTTCTAAAAAAGGTTTTATATTGCTTAATAAATTGTTTTTTAAAAAAGGCGTATAATTTAATTGTCTTAATCTTGCTTCGAGACTAAATCTATCAAAGCCAGTTTCTATTGATCCGTTTTCGACTTTTATGCTCACGTTTTGAACTGAATATTGATAGGAATTTGCTCCATCGTTTTCAACTATTGTAAAATTTTTATTAATACTAACATCAAAATCAGATATAAGTAAATCTGTTAGTAAAACGTCATTATGCCTATGCCAAAATACAGTACCTGTTGTATAAATTAATAACTTATTATCTTGCATAATTTTATACTTTTTTTATTGAATAAATTTTGTTTTCTGGAGGCGTTACCAAAGCGTTTGTAGGATTGTAAACTATAAACTTTATAATTGAAATATCAGTAATAGGATTATAATCATTGACTATTGGCATGCTTACGATTAGTCCTAAATCATTTAATTCTGTTGGGTAATTCAAAACTATAAAATTAGGTTTTTCAATTGATAATAAACTTAAACTAACATTTATACTTGAATTAGCAGGAATTACTGGCAAACTTAAAATATTGTTTCCGCCGACATAACTTAACGGTGCTTCTTCATATAAAGATAATTGACCCAATCCTCTGTCCTCTAGTTCCAACATAAAACGATCAATGAAAATTTCAGTACCAACTGTGTCCGTTTTTACTTTAAAAATAAAATCGATTTGATCGTTTGCAACTAACGGCAACCTTACCTCGTAAACATTCCATTCGCCATCTACAAATTGAGATGAAGAAAATAAATTGCAGTCAAAAATATTATTAGTTTGTATTGTGCCATTTATCTTTAATTCAATACCAAAATCCACATCTGCAGTGGGGTCTGATTTCCAAAGTCCAACGCTTAAATAATGAAAACCTGATTGTTTTGCGTATGAAACTAATTTACCAGATAAATTTGTAAATTTTACTTCACTTGTACCGTCAAAATGTACTTTTACAGCACCATTCCCTAGGTATTTTTGTTGAGAATTTTTGAACTCAACAAACGCATCAGATCCATTTTGCGTTTTGTCAAAAACCATTTGGCGATTGAAATTGCAATATTCAGATAATAAATTATTATTTCTTTTTTTTGATTCTACAATTCTGTTTAAAACTCCCATTTTTTTAGTTTAAAGATTCGTAATTTCCAGCAAAATCGCAAATAGCAAAATTTAGATCGTTTATAGGTTTGAAAAATGCAATATAAGAATCCCCTTGATTTTTAAAAATAGATACTATGCCAATATTACCAGTATCAGTACTCCTTGAAAAAAAAGTATCATAGATATTACCTAATTCAGAATGACCTCCAAAACAAAAATAATCAGGATTTTTAATTTTAAGGAAAATAGAAATACCTCTTGGCCCTACTACATATCCATTCAAAAAAACTGTTTTACCAATTTTTTTAAAATTTATATTATAAGTAACCCCTTGGCTTGCAGCATGAAGTTCATCGATAATTGCTCCTATTGAATTATTATCATAGGTAGTGGTTTTACAGATTTCATTAGCCAAAGCCTGCTCCACGTCCGAATGTTCGGATTTATCAATCTCGTTAGGATTGTTTCTTATGTTCCCATTTACTAAATTTGTAATTGTCTGTAAAAATCCCATTTTATTTGTATTGATTTGATTTATATTGACCTTGCTTATATTGACGATTTACAATTAAAAACTCCCAAGTTTCCGAAATTCCAAATAAAGTAGATTCAATTTCAACTGTATAAGTTCCAAGTGGTAAGTTTTGTAAAGTTGCTGTATTTACTAGAAAACTTTTGTTTGTTGGTAGCGATATTTGAGAAACTGTAAAATTTTGTTTTCCAATAATTTCAATATTTCCAGTACCAATAGAAATGTTTTTGTTAAAAGTTCCTGACACATTTGGAATTAATGAGCCTAAAATATAATTCCCAAAAGGAAATTTTTGAACCAATCCTAAAGGCTCGTAAATCTCATAGAAATTAGCCAAATATTCATCGCT
>JAYUFL010000043.1:0-2277 GCA_043738745.1 Bacteroidota bacterium | reverse complement strand
CGGCTGGTGTAAGTCCAGTTCTTTTCTTGAAATGTCTAATAAACTGAAACTTGCTAATTTTACTTTCATTAGACATTCTATCCAAATCAATTTTTTCTAAAAAGTTCAATTTTAGATGCTCAACATTTTCATCAATTGCGTTTTTATATTCGTTTTTGATTATTATGTTCTCATTTACATAACCTTCTGAAATTAAATTTTCTATTAAATATTTCAATTTATTTTCCAGTAAATTTTCTTTTTCTAGATCATTAAAAAAACTTAAAATAGCATTAGAGATTTTAGGATTTGTTATTAAATCATTCGTAAACAATATTTTAGAATTATTCGAAAAATAATTTATGACATCTTTATTGATATAAATCATTTTGAGATGACAATTATTAGTATCAATATTTTTATCAGAATGAATTTGATATGGATTTATTATGCTAATACTATTAGAATGAATAATTTGAGATTTTTTTTCGACAACCGAATTTTTAATTCCGCTAGACATTAATCCAAAACAAAAAGTATCATGAAAATGATTTGGCAATTCAAATTCTCGAAAAATCGATTCTTTAATTTCAAGATTATCAAAAAGTTGGTATCGATTTGTTTTTAAAAACATAAAAATTTACAATAAATTAATTTTCATTCAAAAAAACAACCGAATGACAAGCCACAATGGCTGCAGTTTCGGTTCGCAATCTTGTATTTCCTAAAGTTACTGGAACAAATTGATTGTCAACCGCTTGTTTGATTTCTTTATTAGAAAAATCGCCTTCCGGACCAATTAACATTGTTATATTTTCATTTATTTTCAATGTTTCTTTCAATGATTTTTTATCGGTTTCTTCGCAATGTGCGATTAATTTTTGTCCATCGAATTGTTTTGCAACAAATGCGCCAAACGAAATTGGTTCATTCAAAATGGGCAAAAAACATTGATTGGATTGTTTCATTGCGGTTTGAATGATTTTCTCAAAACGATCAGTTTTTATAAATTTTCGTTCAGAATGTTCGCATATAATAGGTGTAATTTCCGAAACGCCAATTTCGGTTGCTTTTTCTAAAAACCACTCATATCGATCATTCAATTTGGTTGGTGCAACGGCTAAATGCAAATGATATTTTGGTTTTTCAATTTGTTCCACATTCACAATTTTGACGGTACATTTTGTGTCTGATGCTAATATGATTTGGGTTGTAAATAAATAACCTAAACCGTTGGTAACGTGAAGAATATCAGTATCTTTTTTACGTAAAACTTTAACAATATGCTTGCTTTCTTCTTTATCGAAAAAGAAAGTCTCGTCGGTGGCTAAAATGGTTGAATTATAGAATAATTGCATATTTTTTTTAGAATTGAATTCGTGCTTTCGAAACTACATCAGAAGTTTCAAATTGCTGGTTTAGGTATTTTTGATAGCCCACAATTCCAATCATTGCAGCATTATCGGTTGTGTATTCGAATTTAGGAATATAGGTTTTCCAACCCAATTTTTCTTCAGTTTCTTTCAGGGTTTTTCTAATTCCAGAATTTGCCGAAACGCCACCGCCAATAGCAATTCGATTAATGCTTGTTTGTGCAACGGCTAACTTTAATTTATCAATCAAAATTTCGATAATTGTGTGTTGAATCGAAGCACAAATATCATTTAAATTTTCGTCAATAAAATTTGGATTTTCTAGTTTTTTCTTTTGAATAAAATACAAAATTTGGGTTTTTAATCCCGAAAAACTAAAATCTAAATTTGGAACTTTAGGTTTGGTAAATGCAAACGCTTTTGGATTACCAAGTTGTGCATATTTGTCAACCAATGGCCCGCCAGGATAAAGCAAACCAAGAATTTTTGCGCTTTTGTCGAAGGCTTCGCCAACTGCATCGTCGGTGGTTTCGCCAATTATTTTCATATCAAAAAAATTGTTTACTTGCACAATTTGTGTGTGTCCACCCGAAATGGTTAGTGCCAAAAATGGAAAAGTTGGTTTTTCGAAACCTTTTTCATCAATAAAGTGTGCCAAAACGTGTGCTTGCATGTGATTTACGGATATTAATGGGATATTTAGCGCCAAAGACATCGATTTGGCAAAAGAACTTCCGACCAAAAGCGACCCCATCAAACCTGGACCTTGCGTAAATGCAATTGCCGAAAGTTGATTTTTGTTAACAGTTGCTTTTTTGAGAGCGGCATCAATAACCGGAACAATATTTTGCTGATGCGCACGAGATGCTAATTCTGGAACAACTCCACCATATTGATTATGAATGAGTTGATTAGCAACAACATT
>JAYUFL010000042.1:0-6430 GCA_043738745.1 Bacteroidota bacterium | reverse complement strand
TAAATAAATTTCCAGAAACAATTATCTCAATTGATACTTTTCGTAGCGAAGTGGCGAAGATTTGTATCGAAAACGGAGCCGCAATTATTAACGATATTTCGGCGGGAAATCTCGATGAAAAAATGTGGGAAATCATCGCCAAATTTAACGTTCCTTATATAATGATGCACATGAAAGGCAATCCCAAAACCATGCAAACCTTAGCCAATTATGATGATGTTGTTAAAGAAATATTGATTTATTTTTCCGATAAAATTGCAAAGGCCAGAAGTTTAGGCATTAATGATTTAATTATTGATCCAGGATTTGGTTTTGCAAAAACGTTAGAACAAAATTTCGAAGTTTTACAAAAATTAGAATTATTTCAAATGCTCGATTTACCAATATTGGCGGGAATTTCCAGAAAATCTATGATTTATAAAACGTTAGAAACCAATGCCGAAAACGCGTTGAACGGAACTTCTGTTTTAAATACAATTGCATTAACAAAAGGTGCGAAAATATTGAGAGTTCACGATGTAAAGGAGGCGGTAGAATGTGTTAATTTATATCAAAAACTTACACTTTAAGTCTTTTTATTGATGATGATACGGTTCATTTTTTAGAATTGTAAATCCTCGATACAATTGTTCAATAAAAAATAATCGAACCATTTGATGCGAAAAAGTCATTAACGAAAGCGAAATTTTTCCGTTTGCTTTGGCGTAAACCGTTTCCGAAAAACCATAAGGACCGCCAATTACAAACACTAAAGTTTTTACACCAGAATTCATTTTTTTTTGCAATTCGTCAGAAAAACCAATGCTTGAGAATGTTTTTTCGTTTTCGTCTAATAATATTAATTGATCGGTTGGCGTTATTTTAGATAAAATAAGTTCCCCTTCTTTTTCTTTTTGCTGAATTTCGGAAAGGTTTTTTACATTTTTGATATCGGGAATTACTTCCAAATCAAATTTGATGTAAAAAGACAAACGTTTTGTATATTCCTCAATCAAAGATTGAAGGTTTTTGTTGTCGGTTTTACCAATTGCAATAAGTTTGATATTCATTTATTCAGAAAAATTATTTCTTCAAATTACCAAATACTTCTTTTATCAACAATGCTGTAATTGCGCCAATGGCAAAAATCGACAGAAACTGAACGTTCCTAACATTTTCGATTCCTACAATTATAAAATAATTTCCTACAGAAATTATTAGCAAAACGGCTAACAAAATTCTTCTTTTGTTATTTTCCATAATTTCATTTGTTTACTCAAAAGTATTAATATTTTTCAAATAACCGAATATCCAACTTGCAAATAAACATTTTTCACTATTTTAGCATCTTATAAAATTTCTTTAAATGATTAGCCAAAAGCAATTCCAAAACGAGTTAAATCTTATTATTCAAAACGCAATTCGAGAAGATGTAGGCGATGGCGACCATAGTTCACTTGCTTGTATTCCTGCATCGGCAGTAGGAAAAGCCAAACTTTTGGTAAAAGACGAAGGAATAATTGCAGGAGTTGAATTTGCTAAAATGGTTTTCGAATATGTAGATAAAAATCTTAAAGTCGAGACTTTTATCAACGATGGAGAAAAAGTAAAATACGGCGATGTTGTTTTTCATGTTTCAGGAAGTTCACAATCCATTCTTAAAGCCGAACGATTGGTGCTCAATTCCATGCAACGAATGTCGGCAATTGCCACAAAAACAAATAGTTACGTAATGCTTTTGGAAGGAACAAACACCAAAATTCTCGATACTCGCAAAACTACTCCAGGTTTCCGAGCCTGCGAAAAATGGGCTGTAAAAATTGGCGGAGGCGAAAATCATCGTTTTGCATTGTACGATATGGTTATGCTAAAAGACAATCACAACGATTTTGCTGGCGGAATTACTTTGGCAATAGCCAAAACCAAAGCGTATTTAAAAGAAAAAAATCTCGACTTAAAAATCATAGTCGAAGCCAGAAATCTCAACGAAATCAAAGAAATTTTACTATCCGATGGCGTTTACAGAATTTTAATAGACAATTTTAATTTTGAAGATACTAAAACCGCAGTTGCTCTAATTGGAAATAAATGTTTGACGGAATCTTCAGGAAATATCAACGAAAAAACCATTCGCAGTTATGCTAATTGTGGCGTAAACTATATTTCGTCTGGCGCATTAACGCACTCGGTTTACAACATGGATTTGAGTTTGAAGGCTTTCTAAAAAAGTTTCCAATTTTGGATTTCAGTTACTTTGATACTAAATATAATGATTTTGAAATTAGAAAAAACACCAATAATAAAACATATAATCATTTTCTCAAAAAGTATTAAGTTACCTTTTTTAGAAAACATTTCTCTATATGAGTTGTTGCATTTTTATATTTCTGGAATCATAAAAGGTGCTTTAAGTTATCGTGCTGCTGCAGTATCTTGGAGTTTTTTTATGGCACTTTTTCCATTTGCATTATTTATTTTAAACCTCATTCCATACATTCCAATTAAAGGATTTCAAAAAGATTTTTTGCAATTTGTTTCCGAAGCCGTTCCGCCAAATACCTTTGGTGCAATCGAGAATATTGTTAACGATATTTTGCACAATTCGCATTCTGGATTGCTATCTTCTGGATTTATTCTATCTGTTTTCTTAATGACAAATGGAGTAAATGCGGTAATGTCAGGTTTCGAAACTTCAGAACATATTGTTGTTAAACGAGCGTATTTTCGACAATATTTTGTAGCATTATGTCTGTCATTATTGCTTACATTTATTCTAATTGTAACTGTTTCGACTATCATAATTTTCGAAGTAATCATCCAAAAAACCATAATTCAAGACGTTTTATCCGAACGAATATCAAGCAGAATTTCATTAATTCAATTCGGACGCTATATATTTGTTTTAATAATGATTATCTTCGTAATTGCAACCTTGTTTAAATTCGGAATTAAACAAACCCGAAAACGAGCATTTATAACCGTCGGAACCATATTTACAACAATATTAATCATCATAACTTCGTATTTTTTCGGAATTTGGGTAATAAAGTTCTCAAAATATAACGAACTTTACGGCTCAATCGGAACACTTTTAATAGTAATGTTTTACCTTTGGATCAACTGTATGATATTACTTTTAGGCTTCGAACTCGACGCATCGATTGCGAAATTAAAACGACATCCAAAGGAAAACCCTGAATTATAAATCAATATCAATTTTATTTGAAGCCAATCCCGTTATCCGTTTAAATCTACGAAAAAAAGCGTGGGATTTTCACTTTTATCGAGACTAAAAAACCACATTTATGAAAAACCCTATTCTAGTATTTGTTCTTTTATTTATCACCACAACTTTTTCGCAATCCGTAATTGGAAAATGGAAAACCATCGACGACGAAACTGGTCAAGCCAAATCAATTGTCGAAGTTTATGAAAATACAGGAAAAATCTATGGTAAAGTAATAGAAATTTTCGACGAAAAACACAAAAACGATGTTTGCAAAGAATGCTCTGGAGTCGATAAAAATAAACCTATTCACGGAATGGTAATACTTCGCGGACTCACTAAAGACGAAAATGAATATAGCGGAGGAAAAATTACAGATCCAAAAAATGGAAAAACATACAAATGCACCATTGTGTTAGAAAGTAAAGACAAACTAAAAGTTAGAGGATATATTGGTTTTTCATTAATCGGTCGTTCGCAATATTGGGTTCGAGTTAAGTAGTTTTTTGTTGTAAATTTCATTCTTTTATTTAATTAATTGTCATTTCGACGAAACAGAAATTTTACGTTTGTTGCTCACAAAATAGAAGTTTCTCTTTCGTCGAAATGACAATTTTATAGTAAATATTTTTCATTTAAAATGTCGCTTTGACAATTACTAAATCTGAAATCGTTAATCTAAAATCTAAAATCCTTTGTTCTTCGTCGAAGTAATTTTACCGCTTTCATTTTCAAAAACTTTACAATACAGAGTTTCAGAATCCGAGTACAATTACATCAAAATCGGAATGCGAGTGGCAGTTCCTGTAAAAACAAAAGTCTATACTGGTTTGGTCATTAGTTTGCATCAAAACGCTCCGAGTTTATATGATGCTAAAGAAATACATCAAATTCTGGACGAAATCCCAATTGTCAATCAACTCCAAATCAATCATTGGTTATGGATTGCGGATTATTATATGTGCAATATCGGCGATGTATATCGTGGTGCCATGCCAAGCGCACTTTTGTTGGAAAGCGAAACTATTGTTTCTCAAAAAAATGATTTATTTGTAGATCAATCCAAGTTAACAGACGACGAGTTTTTGGTTTACGAAGCCTTGCAACAACAATCGTCGTTAAAAGTTCAAGATATTATGAAAATCTTGAACCGAAAGAATATTTTGCCTATAATTCATAAATTAATGGACAAAAATATCTTGATTATACAAGAAGAAATCAACGAAGTCTATAAACCAAAATTAGTTCGATACATTCGTTTGCATTCGCAGTATGATAATAATGAAGGTTTGAGTTTGCTTTTAGAAACTCTAAAAAAAGCCGAAAAACAAAAAGAAATTGTTTTGCACTATTTTCAATTATCGGCATTAGAAAAAAAACCAATTTCGGTCAAACAATTAGTAGAAAAAGCCAATTCTACTTCGACGATTATTAAAACATTAATCGATAAAAAAATTTTCGAAGAATATTACATTCAGGTTGATAGAATCGATATTAATCATAAAACTTCTGATGATTTATTAAGATTAAGTTCGGTTCAAGAAATGGCGCATCAGCAAATAAATAAAAGTTTTGCGACCCAAAATGTGTGTCTTTTGCATGGCGTAACTTCCTCTGGGAAGACAGAGATTTATACAAAAATAATTGAGACTTATATTAAGGAAGAAAAACAAGTACTTTTTTTGCTGCCAGAAATTGCCTTGACAACCCAATTGGTCTCGAGACTGCGATTGCATTTTGGAAATAAAATTGCGGTTTATCATTCAAAATACAATAATAATGAACGAGTTGAGGTTTGGAAACAAGTTCTGAATCATTCACCAAAAGCACAAATCGTGATAGGAGCGAGGTCGGCTTTTTTTTTGCCATTTTCGAATTTAGGATTAATAATTGTTGACGAAGAACACGAGCAAACGTTCAAACAAGTAGATCCTGCTCCCAGGTATCATGCTCGCGATGCAGCAATTATTTTGGCAAATGCGCACAAAGCCAAAGTTTTGTTAGGCTCGGCAACGCCAAGTTTAGAAACCTATTTTAACGCTAAATCTAATAAATTCGGATTAGTTGAGGTTACAGAAAGATTCGGGAACGTAAAAATGCCCGAAATTGAATTGGTCGATTTAAAAGAAAAATACCACAAGAAACAAATGTCTGGACATTTCAGCGATAGACTTATCGACGAAATAATGGATGCACTTTCGCTTGGCGAACAAGTAATTTTGTTCCAGAATCGAAGAGGATTTTCGCCAGTTCTTGAATGTATGACTTGCGGAAATGTGCCACAATGTTCGCAATGCGATGTGAGTTTGACCTATCATAAAATCAAAAACCAGTTGCGATGTCATTATTGTGGATACTCAATTGCGAAACCCATAACTTGTCACCAATGTGGAAGTTTGGAATTGACAACAAAAGGTTTTGGAACCGAGCAAATTCAGCAAGAATTGATAGAATTGTTTCCATCTGCAAAAATTGGTCGAATGGATCAAGACACAACTCGTGGCAAATTTGGATTCGAAAAAATAATTGACAGTTTCAAGAATCGAGAAATCGATATTTTGGTTGGAACACAAATGCTCGCCAAAGGTTTAGATTTTGATAATGTGAGTTTAGTTGGCATTATGAATGCCGATAACATGTTGTATCATCCTGATTTTAGGGCTTTTGAACGAAGTTTTCAGATGATGACACAAGTTGCTGGGCGTTCAGGAAGATCAGAAAAGCAAGGCAAAGTAATTATTCAAACCTATAATCAAGAACATAATATTATTCAGCAAGTGGTTCAAAATGATTATTTGTCAATGTATAAGGAACAATTGTATGAAAGAGAAATTTATAAATATCCGCCATACTTTAGAATTATAAAAATCACGATTAAGCACAAAGATTACGAAAAACTAAAAGAAGGAGCCATGTGGTTGTATCAAGTTTTTGCTCAAAACTTGCAAATTCCAGTTCTTGGTCCAGAAGAACCAGCGATTTCAAGGATTAGAAACGAATACATCAGAACAATTTTGATAAAAATTCCTCAAAATCAATCTTTAATTGGTACAAAAAAAACCATTCAAAAAATTCTGAATAGTTTCGATGCTGTTGGTCAGTATAAATCAATAAAAATTGTTGTTAATGTAGATTTTTATTAAACTTTTGATAAAGCAATTTCTAAATCGTCTTTTTTGTTTCGGCTCAATGGAATTTTTGTAGTTCCGATTTCGGCAAATTTAC
>JAYUFL010000041.1:0-2305 GCA_043738745.1 Bacteroidota bacterium | reverse complement strand
GATTTACAAAATAATTGTTTTTTACTTCTTTGGCAATACGTTGCGCAATTTGTTCTTTTGTTAACATTTGTTTCTAGAGAGTTAAATGGTTAATTCGAATAAATATAAGTTTCAATCGCTTTCAATTCCTCGACTGACATGGCTTTTGTAATCGTAAAATTAGTTTTCATAACCTCATATTGACTTGGGTCTACAATAGGTTTGGCATCGTTTTTTAAGAAATCAATGATGTTTCCGTTTTGCGATTTATATGTTTTTGCAATGTCTTTAACGCTTGGTCCAATAATTTTTTGATTGTCTAAATGACAAGCAACGCAATTTCCTTTTCCTTCAAAAATATCTTTTCCGAGTTCGATAGGTGCTTGATTTTTAGCAATAACTTGTTCTGTTTTTGTCTCTTGATTTTTGCAAGAAAATAAAAATAGAATTGAAAACAAAAAGAATAATTTTTTCATAATTATTGGTTTAGAAGTATTGCTGCTTCTTTAGCAAAATAGGTCGAAATAAGGCTCGCTCCTGCCCTTTTAATGCACATTAATTGTTCCATCATGATTTTGTCGTTATCGAGCCAGCCTCTTTCGGCAGCTGCTTTTATCATGGCATATTCGCCCGAAACATGAAAAACAGTTACTGGAACATTTACCGCATTTTTGACTTCACGAACAATATCAAGATAGGCAATTCCTGGTTTTACCATAACCATATCAGCACCTTCTTCGATATCCATAAGTGCTTCTTTGATGGCTTCGATGCGGTTGGCGTAGTCCATTTGATAAGTTTTTTTGTCTTTTGGAATATCAATATTATCGACCGGCGCACTGTCTAAGGCATCACGAAATGGCCCATAAAATGCCGATGCATATTTAGCAGAATAACTCATAATTCCTACATTTTGAAAACCCGCAACATCTAAACCTTGACGTAAACGCAATACGCGACCATCCATCATATCGCTTGGCGCAACAAAATCGGCTCCTGCTTCTGCGTGCGAAACTGCCATTTTCACCAAGGCTTCGTTGGTGGCATCGTTAGCAATATCGCCATTTTCTATAATTCCGTCATGACCAAAAATAGAATATGGATCGAGCGCCGCATCTGGCATTACAATCATTTCTGGACATGCGGTTTTGATGGATTTAATGGCTCTTTGCATCAATCCGTTTGGATTCCAGGCTTCTTTTCCAGTATTATCTTTTAGGGATTCATCAACTTTTACATAAATGTTTACGGCACGAATTCCTAGTGCGAATATTTCTTTTACTTCTTCGACAGTTAAATCTATTGATCGACGGAAAATTCCTGGCATTGATGAAATTTCTACTTTGTAGTTTTCGCCTTCTGCAATGAACATTGGAAACATAAAATCTTGCGGACTTAATGTTGTTTCACGAACTAACGAACGAATACTTTCGTTAGTTCGTAAACGACGGCCTCTTTGTAATGGGAACATAGTTTTCTATTTAAAGTTTCTGACTAAACATGTTACAAATATAATTAAAACTTCATTTTCTTAATCCTGAACGATAAAATCTTTAGAATCTATTTTTTGATATTCAGGTTGAATATTGGTATGATTAATTTCAAATTTTTCGAGTAAAACCAATTCGATTTTATATACTAAAACATTGAATTCGCTCATTTTTATATCTTCGGAGCAATCAAGATGCGCCTCCAAATGCAACTCATGATCGTTAAGATGCCAAACGTGAATGTGATGCAACTTGTTTACGCCCGAAATTTTGTGAACCTCACGAACCAATTCTTTAATATCAATATTCGATGGCGTAAAAAGCATTAACATCTTGGTCGATTCCTTGAGTAAATCATATCCTACGTAAATTAAATACAAGGCAATTGCAAAAGTCAAAAAACTGTCAATCCAATAAATTTGGTACAATTTCATCAAAATTCCGCCAACCAAAACCGCTACCGATGCCATCATGTCTGTAAAAAGATGTATATAAGCCGATTTCATATTTATGTTATGATCGGCATCTTTTTTGAGCATTAAAGCCGAAATTCCGTTTATAGCAATTCCAAGAATTGACATCCAAATAACCAAATTCGATTTAATGGGTTGCGGATTCGAAAAGCGTTGCGAGGCTTCAAAAATCAAGTAAACTGCAACAATAATTAAGGTTATAGAATTTATAAAAGCCGCTATTAATTCCGCACGTTTGTAGCCAAAAGTTTGATCTAACGATGCTTTTTTCTTGGATAAAACATTCGCAATATAACTGAAAATTAGGGTTAAAACATCTGAGAAATTATGCAAAGCATCAGAAATCAAGGCCAAACTTCCTGA
>JAYUFL010000040.1:0-17565 GCA_043738745.1 Bacteroidota bacterium | reverse complement strand
CAAGAATCAGAAATTGCAAAACGTCGTGATATGCGACAAACCTTAACTTTCACGATTGATCCAAAAGATGCAAAAGATTTTGATGATGCGCTTTCGTTTAAGGTTTTAGATAACGGAAATTACGAAATTGGAATTCACATTGCCGATGTTTCGCATTATTTGCAAGAAGGAACAATCTTGGATGATGAAGCCTATAATCGTGCAACTTCGGTATATTTAGTAGATAGAGTTGTGCCAATGTTGCCTGAAGTTTTGTCTAATTTTGCTTGTTCGTTACGACCAAATGAAGAAAAATATACGTTTTCGGCAATTTTCGAATTAGATAAAAAAGCCAATATAAAAAACCAATGGTTTGGTCGAACAGTTATCGATTCGAACCAACGTTTTTCTTATGAAGAAGCACAATATATTATAGAAACTGAAGATAATATAATTCCACTAGAAACATCAATTACTGGAAGTTCCTATAAAGTTGCTGATGATATTGTTTTTGCAACTTTAAAACTCGATGAATTGGCCAAAATTATGCGTGAAAAACGGATGAACGATGGCGCTATTTCGTTTGATAAAGTCGAAGTAAAATTCAATTTATCCGAAACTGGAAATCCAGAAGGCGTTTATTTCAAAGAAAGTAAAGATTCCAATCATTTGATTGAAGAATTTATGCTTCTCGCAAATAAAAAAGTAGCCGAATTTATTGGCAAACAAAAAAAGACATTTATTTATAGAATTCACGATGAACCAAACGAAGATAAATTGTTGGCAATGTCGGAGTTGATTAAGAAATTTGGTTATTCGGTAGATTTTAATTCAGGTTCAGTTGCTCAGGCTTTAAACCAATTAATGAAAGATGTTCACGGTCAAAAAGAACAGAATTTAATTGATACTTTAGCCATTCGTTCCATGAGTAAAGCGACGTATTCGACCGAAAATATTGGTCATTATGGTTTAGCATTCGATTATTACAGCCATTTTACATCGCCAATTCGTCGTTATCCAGATGTTATGGTTCATAGATTACTTCAATTTTATCTCAATGGAGGAAAATCTGCAAGCCAAGAATTATACGAAACTAAATGTTTACATTGTTCACAAATGGAAGGTTTGGCGACCAAAGCCGAACGCGATTCTGTGAAATATATGCAGATAAAATATATGAAAGATCATATGGATCAAGAGTTTCTTGGTGTTATTTCTGGCGTTACCGAATTTGGAATTTTCGTAGAAATCATCGAAAACAAATGCGAAGGAATGGTTAGAATTCGAGAAATAAAAGACGATTATTTTGTATTCGACGAAAAACAATATGCACTTGTTGGACAAACAACCAAAAGTGTTTTACAATTAGGCGACGAAATTTACGTTAAAGTAAAAACTGCTGATTTAGTAAAAAAACAATTGGATTTTTATTATTTAAGGAAGAATAATTAAAAAAAGTATAATAATTGATTCTAACTTATTTAGATAAATAAAATTATAACTTTTAAAACAATATTATAATGAAGAAGATATTTTTTATAACTTTTGCGATGATATCTCAAATAAATTTTGGACAAATTACAAAATCCTTAGGAGAATTCAATAAAATAACTTCATTTGACCAAATAGAAGTTTTATTGATTCAAAGTTCAGAAAACAAGATAGTGCTTAACGGAAATGGCGCCGAAGAAGTTGAATTAATTAATAAAAATGGTGAACTAAAAATTAGAATGCCATTAACTAAATTGCTTTCTGGCGACAATGTTTCGGCAACTTTATACTATAAAAATATTAATTCAATAGAGGCTAACGAAGGTTCCAGAATCTCTAGCGAAGAAACTTTCAAGGAAATTGCATTTGAAATAATTGCTAAAGAAGGTTCACAAATAAAACTGAATTTAGATGTCGATAAACTTTCGGTTCGTTCTTCGAATGGATCGAATGTAAATTTGGAAGGAAAAGCCAAAAATCAAGAAGCAATTACCAATTCTGGAGGTGAATTAGACGCTATAAACCTAATTACAGAACAAACCTCAATAACTGTAAATGCTGGAGGCGAAGCCGATATTTATGCAACAGATTTTGTAGATGCAAAAACCCGTGCAGGTGGAGAAATAAAAATTTACGGAAAACCAAAACAGATTAATAAAAAAACAGTTCTTGGCGGAACAATAAAAGAGAATAACGAATAATTTTTAGTATTTTTGAATTAATTCTAAATTTAATTTATGATTCAAGACGTTTTCATGGCAATCCCGTTAGGATTTTTATTATGTTTTTTGATAGGACCAGTTTTTTTTATTCTACTAGAAACAGCAGCCACAAAGGGATTTAGAGCCGCACTAGTTTTTGATTTAGGAGTTGTTACAGCCGATTTTTTATTCATTGCAATTGCAATATCATCTAGTTATAGATTAATCAATAGTATCAAAAATGATCCTGCTTTATATATTTTTGGAGGTTTAATAATGATAACTTATGGAATAATTTCTTTTGTTAAAATTAAAAAAGATTCCCAAAATTTAGATGAAAGTGAAGATAAAGTTCTAATAGAATTAGAAAAAAGAAATTATAGAAGTTTATATTTTAAAGGATTTTTCTTGAATTTTATAAATGTTGGAGTACTTGGTTTTTGGTTTTTAATATTTCTCACATTTGGACCAGTTTTAGAACTCAAAACTCCTCGACTACTAGTTTTCTTTTCTTCGGTAATTATAACTTATTTATTAGTTGATATTGTTAAAATGGTTTTAGCAAAAAAATTAAAAAACAAAATGACGCCATCAAATATTTTAAAAATAAAGAAAATAACAAGTTTGTTATTAGTAGTTTTTGGAATAACAATTATGTTACAAGGCTGGTTTCCAAGCGATCAAAAACTAGTAAAAAAAGCATTAGAAAAGATAGAACCAAAAGAAAAATAAAATTTTTATATTTAATAAAAAAATGTTATTTTTGCAATCCGCTATAACAATGGCGTCGTGGCCGAGCGGCTAGGCTGGGCTCTGCAAAAGCTCCTACTCCGGTTCGAATCCGGACGATGCCTCTAAAACCTTCAAAGAAATTTGGAGGTTTTTTTAATTTCTATAAGTAATTAAATAAAGATAAGGTTCGAATCCAGAAAATCTGAAATAAAAGAATAGTTAATAATAATTCTAAAATCAATTTCTAAACTCTTTTATTTCAATCGTAACTTCTTGAACATCGCCACCAATTGGTGGATTTAGTTTAGAAACAGCAACCTTTATAAAAGTTAAACTTGAAATTTTTGACATAGCACTATCAATAATTCGTCTAGCAACGTTCTCTAATAAATTTGCTCGAATCGCCATTTCATATACAACTATTTGATTTAAAAGTACATAATCTACAGTATCTTTCAAGTTATCAGAAACTTCAGATTTAGATAAATCGGTTTCAATTTCTAAATCAACTCGGTAATCAGAACCTATTTTTGCTTCCTCAATCAAACAACCATGAAAGGAAAATGTACGAATGTTTGTTAGTTTTATTACTCCCATTTTTAAGTTTTTGTTTAAAGTTTACCGTTTAAAGTTATCTAGAGCAACTTTAAACGGTAAACTTTAAAGCATTTTTTTATCTTTGCTAAAATTAAACAAAATAATGGCATCAGAAGATAAATCTTTAAATTTCCTTGAACAAATTATAGAAGACAGTTTAGCAAGCGGATTTCCTCAAAATAAACTACGTTTTAGGTTTCCGCCTGAACCAAATGGCTATTTACATATTGGTCATGCCAAATCTATTTGTCTTAATTTTGGTTTGGGATTAAAGTATAATGCGCCTGTAAATTTGCGTTTTGACGATACTAATCCTGCCAAAGAAGAGCAAGAATATGTCGATGCAATCAAAGAAGATTTACTTTGGTTAGGCTTTAATTGGGCCGAAGAACGTTATGCTTCTGATTATTTCCATCAGTTGTATGATTGGGCAGTTTTGATGATAAAAAACGGAAAAGCCTATGTAGATTCTCAGTCTTCTGAAGATATGGCAACCCAAAAAGGAACGCCAACGCAACCAGGAATCGATGGACCATTTCGTAATCGTTCTATCGAAGAAAATTTATCGCTATTTGAGCAAATGAAAAACGGCGATTTTCCAGAAGGAAGCCACGTTTTGAGAGCTAAAATTGATATGACTTCCAAGAATATGTTAATGCGTGATCCATTGATTTATAGAGTTTTGCACCGTCATCATCACCGAACAGGTAACGATTGGAAAATTTATCCTATGTATGATTTCGCTCACGGCGAAAGTGATTATATCGAACAAATATCTCATTCTATTTGCACATTAGAATTTGTAATGCACCGAGAATTATACAACTGGTTTTTAGATCAAATTTATAATGAATCAAAAGTGCGACCAAATCAATACGAATTTGCTCGATTGAATTTGAATTATACTGTAATGAGCAAACGAAAGTTATTGCAATTAGTTCAAGATAAGGTAGTTAATGGTTGGGATGATCCTCGAATGCCAACTATTTCTGGACTGCGAAGACGTGGATATACTGCAAAATCTATAAGAAATTTTTGTGAAACCATTGGTGTCGCAAAACGCGAAAACATCATTGATGTTTCATTGTTGGATTTTTGTTTGCGTGAAGATTTGAACAAAACGGCATCAAGAGTTATGGCTGTTTTAGATCCAATTAAACTAGTTATTACAAATTATCCAGCCGATAAAGAAGAAATTCTCGTTGCCGAAAATAACCAAGAAGATGAATCGGCAGGTTTCCGAAAAGTTCCTTTTTCTAAAGAATTATATATCGAAAGAGAAGATTTTCTTGAAGTTGCACCAGCCAAATTTTTTAGATTGAGTATCGGGAACGAAGTACGTCTTAAAAATGGTTATATCATTAAAGGAAAATCGGTTACAAAAGATGGTAACGGAAATATAATTGAAATTCAAGCGACTTATGATCCAGATTCTAAGTCAGGAAGTGGGAGCGAAGCCAGCCAAAGAAAAGTGGCAGGAACCTTGCATTGGGTTTCTATAAAACACGCTATTGAAGCCGAAGTTCGTTTGTACGATAGGCTTTTTATTGACGAAGCACCAGATTCTCACAAAGAGAAAATTTTTTTAGATTTCATGAATAAATCGTCATTAGAAATCGTAAAAGGATTTGTAGAACCAAGCCTTGCTGATGCCAAAGTTGGCGATCAATTTCAGTTTCAACGTTTGGGTTATTTTGTGGTCGACAAAGATACAACTGCTTCAAAATTAGTGTTTAACAAAACCGTTGGACTCAAAGATGCTTGGGAAGAAAAAGGTAAAAAAGAGGAAAATTTGTTGATGAATATGCAAAAAGAAATCAATAAATATGTAAAAGAAAAAGACGAAACTGTTGCCGAAAATTTATTGAATCCGATAATCGAAAACATAAAATTGATAGACAATTACAGTTTGGTTGTCAACACAATTGTCAAAAACATCAAAAATGATAATAATGCGTTATTATTTTCTAATTTGATTTTGAAATTTTCTGATAAAGTTTCCTCAAAAGATATTGAAATAGAACCTTTACAAAAATTATATTCGATGTCGTTAAAAAGTCAATTAGCATTAGTTCGAATTTTTGCAATTCAAAATTTAAAAAATGACTCAAAGAATATCACTAATTTTCAAACGCAATTATTAGATTTAAAAAATTCTGAAAAAAACGAGAAAGTTTTAGAATTATTATAAAATTTTAAAACATAGTTTTTATAAATCGAAAATTCGTTTCACAACGAATTTTCCTATTATAGATATTTATTATTAAAAATTAAAAAATTATAGATTTTTAATTAAAAAACCACATCCATAAGTTAATTTTAATCTAACAAAAAAATCGGTTTAAGTACTTTTAAGTTTTTATAAAAATCATTTATTAAATCGCTTTATTTTAGTTTTTATTTTAAAAATCCTAAAAAATTACAATTTTTGAGATTTAATAACTATTTTTTATATCAACTAACAATTGTAAACTAAAATACAAGAAAAGAGTTCCAGTAATTGGAACTCTTTTATATTAAACTTTAAAAAATTATTCTTTAACTTCTTTAATTTCTTTTGCCTCAGATGTATCACTCGGATTATAATCTGTCGAAGTGTGATTTTTAGATTTCACTCGTTTTGGTTGCGTTTTCATTTGTTCGCCAATCATGTTCGATGCTGTGAAACTCGTAACCATTGTGTTCAACATATCGCTTGCGGCTTGTGGTGAATTTGGTAACAAGATCAAGTTCGAATTTGTATCGGCACCAATTGCTTGCAAAGTATCGTAATGTTGTGTAATTACGATTAGTGCTGATGCTTCTTGGGAATTGATTCCAACTTCGTTCAAAACTTCCACACTTTCTACCAATCCACGTGCAATTTCGCGACGCTGATCTGCAATACCTTGACCTTGTAATTTTTTACTTTCTGCTTCTGCTTTTGCTTTGGCAACAATTCTAATACGTTGTGCTTCAGACTCAAACATTGCTGCAGTTTTTTCACGTTCGGCTGCATTTATTCTGTTCATAGCATTTTTTACTTGAATATCTGGGTCAATATCCGTAACTAATGTATTGATAATGTCGTAACCATAAGTGGTCATTGCTTCGTTCAATTCACGTTTTACAGCAACTGCAACATCATCTTTTCGTAAGAAAACATCGTCAAGAATTAGTTTTGGAACTTCGGCACGAACTACATCAAAAACATACGCAGTTATCTGATCGTGTGGATATTCTAGTTTATAAAAAGCCTCGTAAACGTGTTCTGGAATTACTTTAAACTGAACAGAAACTTTCATTTTTACAAAAACATTGTCTTTGGTTTGAGTTTCGATAATTACATCGAGTTGTTGAATTTTTAGATTTACACGACCAGCAATTTTGTCAATAAGTGGTAATTTGAGTTGCAGCCCAGATTGTCTGATTCCAGTAAATTTTCCGAAACGTTCCACAACAACTGCAGTTTGCTGTTTTACTGTAAAAAAACTTGAAAAGAAAATGAATAGTCCGAAAACTAAAAATGCAATTAAAAATGGATCCATGATTTATATTTATTTGGTTATACTATTTATACGTAGTAATCATAAAAAAGTTACAAAAACAAAAAAATCCCGCAATTTGCGGGATTTTTAATAATTTTAAAATTTAGATATTACGTACAAAAATTGAATTATAATATATTCCTGTATCGGTATATAGTAATAATTCAGTATTTTTCCATATTTTTTCCCAGCCACCTGTGTATATCTCTCCTAGATAAGCAAATACACTAGTTCTTGCACCATAATAATTTCCTTGAACACTTACTACATTATTTGCTTTGTTCATTTTCCATAATCTACCTCCGTTACCACCGATGTTTATACATCCAGCAATATAAACATCTGTTCCGTCTCCAGTTATTCCATCCGCATGAGAAGTGGAACCAGAAATTGTTGGTAAATTAATTTGATTTCCATTTTTCCAAACTTTCGCTTGACCATCAAGTTTCCCAGCAACATAAACACCTGTATTATCAACATAAATAGATGATCCACTTAAATAATCGGCGTTAGTAGTTGTTTGTGGGAATGCATTGGTAAGAATACCATTTTTCCATACCGCTACAGCATTGCAGGATAATGTACCACAAGCATATACATCTGCTCCGTAAACATAAATGCTTATACCTTTACATTGATAACCAGCATAAGCACTTCCTGTAGTCGATAATGTATATAATAAAGCATTGTTTTTATAAATATCTTTACCAGTAATAAAATATACATCTTCATAATTTGTAACAATTGAAGTTACAGCAGATGATCCTACTGGAAGTGAAAAATAATTTAAGCCATTTTTCCAAATTTTTGCTCCTGATACAGCATAAGCGGTTGTGTTTTCAAATCCTCCTACATACACGTCTAAATTGTTAGATACAGAAACACAATTTGCACCAGAATTTAAAGTTGAAAGTGTCGTTACGTTATCCCCTATTCTTAATTTTGCTGTTTGATTAAAAGGCTGAACATTTTGCGTTTCTGTATAAACACCATATACTACAGTTTCCCAAATTTCTACTATAGGACCTGGATTAACTGGTCTAGAAGTTAAACTGTTTTCTTTAGTAGTTTTTTCTGAATTAATTATGGATTCATTTGTACAAGAAGAAAATGTACTAATAAAACCAAAAACTAATAAAAATTTAAAGAATTTTGAATTTTGAATTTTGAATTTTGAATTTCTCATTTTTTTGTTTTAAAATTAATTTTTGCAAAAATATAATTTTTTTAACAAACCTCCTCTTGTTTCTTATTTTATTATTAATAAGCATTCAACTGCTTTTTTAATTCTATTTATAGTTTCGCTTTTCCCAATAACTTCAACAATATCAAATAAATGTGCTCCTTTTAAAGCACCAACTAAACTTAAACGAAACGGTTGCATGATTTTTCCCATACCTATTTCGTTTTCGGTCATCCAGTTTTTTACAATATGTTCGATATTTAATGAAGTAAAATCTTCAATAGATATTAATATTTCAACCAATCGTTTCATTAAATCTGGAGTTTCCTCTTTCCAGTTTTTTGAGGCTTTTTCATCGTAAGAATTTGGTGCTTGAAAGAAATAATCTGACATTTCCCAAAACTCCGATACAAAATTGGCACGTTCTTTTATTAATGAAACTATTTTAATCAATTTATCATTATCAACCGAAAAACCTTTTTGCAACAACATAGGAGCGAAGTCATTTGCTAAACACTCATTGCTTTGCATTTGCAAATATTGATGATTAAACCAATTGTTTTTTTCTGGATCAAACTTTGCTCCCGCCTTATGAATTCTCGATAAATCGAACTTTTCGACCAATTCCTCTAACGAAAATATCTCTTGTTCAGTTCCGTCATTCCAACCTAAAAGTGCTAGAAAGTTAATCACGGCTTCTGGGAAGAAACCAACTTCTTTGTAACCTGGCGTTAATCCAGATTCGGTTTGCCATTCTAATGGAAATACAGGAAAACCCAGTTTATCGCCATCGCGTTTAGATAATTTTCCATTCCCAATAGGTTTCATTATCAATGGCAAATGAGCAAATTCTGGCGTTTCCCAACCAAATGCACGGTACAACATGACGTGCAATGGCATCGATGGCAACCATTCTTCGCCACGAATCACGTGGCTGGTTTCCATTAAATGGTCATCTACAATATTTGCCAAATGATAGGTCGGCATTCCATCGGATTTAAACAAAACTTTATCGTCGAGTAAACCAGTTTCGAATTTAATGTCACCACGAATAATATCTGTTAAATGCAAAGTTTCGTTGGTTGGCGTTTTAAAACGAATAACAAAATCTTCGCCCGAAGCAATTCTTTTATCAGTTTCTTCTTTAGAAATTACTAACGAAGTATCTAATTTTTCACGAATCGTATGATTGTAAATAAAGGTTTTTCCTTCGGATTCTTGTTGTTTTCTCAACGTATCTAGATCTTCGGCTTTGTCAAATGCATAATATGCATTTCCAGATGCTATCAATAAATCTGCATATTGTTTGTACAATTCTTTGCGTTCTGATTGACGGTATGGACCAAATTTTTCGTTTTTTCCTATGGTTTCACTTGGTGCAATTTCTAGCCAATCTAAGGCATCGAGAATGTATTTTTCAGCACCTTCAACAAATCGGTTTTGATCGGTATCTTCGATTCGTAAATAGAAAACTCCATTATTTTTCTTGGCAAATAAATAATTGAATAATGCAGTACGAACACCACCAATATGCAATGCTCCAGTTGGACTTGGTGCAAATCGCACACGAACTTGTTTTGACATTTTTGTAAATTTTGATGCAAAGATAAAATGTTTATGCCACGAATTCACGAATTATAAAATGAAATTCGTGAATTCGTGGCATTTTTCAATAGTTTATATTACTTCATATCTACAGGAACCCTTTTATTCATAACGGCAAACCAAAGTGGAGGAAAAAAAGACATCACCATACTTGTAGGATATCCAAACGGCATTTGTGGGGAAACATCGTGGTATTCTAGAATCTGATATTTTCTTTGTGATTTGTAATGATGATCGCTGTGACGTGTTAATTCATAAAGAATAATTCTACCCAAAACATGGTTTGAGTTCCAAGAATGTTTTTCAGATACGCGTTCGAATCTTCCAGAAGCCAATTGATTTCGTTTCAAACCATAATGCTCAATATAATTTATGGTTTCCAATAAAAGAAATCCAACTATTCCTGTAAAAACTACAAATATTAAACCAGTAAATCCAAAAAAGGAATAAGCCAAAATCAAATAAGTAATTTGAATTATTGTAAACCAAAACATATCGTTTTTTACTGAAAACAAACTAGTATTGTTAACTTCGTTTAATTTTTTTTGAATTTCCCATGCTTTAACGTATGTACCAGAAACAGTTTGCCACCAAAAAGCATATAAATTTTGATTGTATTTTGCTGTGGATGGATCAGTAGGAGTGGAGACATGCAAATGATGCCCGTGATTGTGTTCAATAAAAAAATGAGTATAATGACTTGGGATCAGCAATGCTTTGCCAAGAATTTTTTCGAATAACGATTTTCTGTGACCCAGTTCGTGTGCAACATTTATTCCGTTTGCTCCAAAAATAACACCTAAACTTAAAGTTATTCCAACTAATTCATAAGTCGATAATTCATTAATTGTGATTTTTATTAAAGAATAAATCAATGCACCATAAACAATTGGCACATTCAAATACAACATGAAATCATAGAATTTATTTTTCAACCGTTCGTTAGTGTCTTCCTCGCCATAATTATCTTCGTTAGTCGGAAGCATCAATTCCATTACAGGAATGAAAACAAATGCGAAAACAAATGCGCCAAAACTATAAATTCCGCCAAAATAAATTCCTAAAATTCCGACTAAAGGAATTGAATATGCCCATAAATATTTCATAATCAATCAATTTTAAACAAAAATAATGATTTTACTAACACTTTTCGTTAGACATTTACTAAAATTCTATTTTCTTGTAATTGAATAACATAAATTTGTATTTTTATTGGTTATAATTCAATAGTTATCAACTTGGAAAACTCGAAGGTCATTTATCAAAAACTCGAAGATTTTATAAAGAAATTTTATAAAAACGAATTGCTACGTGGAACAATTTTCTTTGTTGGAATTGGTCTTATATATTTTATTTTTACCCTTTTTGTTGAATATTTCCTTTGGTTGAAACCATCAGCAAGAACTGTTTTGTTTTACACGTTTGTAATTGTAGAACTTTTTTTACTATGCAGATTTATATTTTTTCCGTTATCGAAATTATTTAAACTTCAAAAAGGAATGGATTTTAACGAGGCTTCAGCAATCATCGGAAATCATTTTTCTGAAGTTTCGGACAAGTTGACGAATTTTCTCCAGTTGTCGAAAGATGAAAACAAATCAGAGTTGCTTTTGGCATCGATTGAACAAAAAGCAAATTCGTTGCAACCCATTCCATTTTCGAACGCAATCAATTTCAACAAAAACAGAAAATTTTTGCCTTTAGCAATGCTACCAATTTTGTTTTTTGCTTTCTTTTATTTGTCTGGAAATTCAAAATATATTTTTCAGAGTTTGAATAGAGTAGTAAACTATGAGCAGCAATTTCAGAAACCAGCACCTTTTCGATTTTTGATTCTAAACAAGGATTTGCAGACAGAACAAAATAAAGATTTTTTGCTCCACGTGAAATCTGTTGGAAATATTATTCCAGAAACGACTCAAATTTTTATTGGTTCCGAAAGTTATTTCATGGAAACCATCAAGCCTGGAGAATTTCAATTTAAACTCGAAAAACCAACTGAAAACATACAATTTCATCTTCAAGCCAATGCGGTTTCGTCTTTGGATTATGAGTTGAAAGTTATTACTGTTCCATCGATTGCAAATTTTGAAATGATTTTAAATTACCCTTCGTATCTGAATAAAAAATCAGAAGCAATTAAAGGAAACGGTAATGCAATTATTCCCGAAGGAACCAATGTAACTTGGCGCATGAATACTCAAGCGACTCAAAACGTAGATTGGACAAATCAAGTTTCGAGTTTTCCGTTTTTTAAATCAGAAAATACATTTAGTTTAACTAAAAATATTTCTCAAAACACAGAATATCAGATTCTTACTTCGAATTCTAAAGTCAAAAAATACGAAAAATTAAATTATCAGATTTCGGTTATCAAAGATCAGTTTCCAACGATTAATGTGGACAATGCTCCTGATAGTTTAAAGGTTGAAAAGAACTATATTTTAGGAAAAATTTCTGATGATTACGGAATATCAAAACTCCAAATCGTATATTTTGAAAAAGATAAACCAAATACCGCCAAGCGTGGAACTTTGCAATCAAAACACGATGCTTACGATCAGTTTGTCTTTTCGTTTCCAAGTTCATTACCTGTTCAAGAAGGAGTTTCGTATGAATTTTATTTCGAAGTTTTCGACAACGATGCAATCCATCATTATAAATCTACAAAATCATCCGTTTTCTCAAATCGAATTACAACCGAATCAGAAAAGCAAGATCAGGTTTTGCAGCAACAAAACGATAATATAAATAGCCTTTCGAAGTCTTTAAAAAACCAAGACAAACAACTTTCGGAATTAGATAAACTTCAAAAAACAAATAAAGAAAAATCTAATTTAGAATTTAAAGATCAACAGAAAATTAATGATTTTATCAAAAAACAAAGTCAACAAGATGAGATGATGAAAATGTTTGCAGAGAAAATGAAAGAAAATTTAGAGAAATCTAAATCAGAAAAAAAAGATGAATTGAATGAAGCCTTACAAAAGCGTTTAGAAAATATCGATAAAGATTTAGAGAAAAATAAAAAATTATTAGAGGAATTAAAAGATTTAAACAATAAAATTGAACAAGAAGAACCCTCTGAAAAGATGGAAAAGTTCAAACAAAACTCTAAAAACCAAACCAAGAGTTTAGAGCAATTGGTGGAGTTGACAAAAAGATATTATGTTCAGAAAAAAGCAGAAAACATTCAAGACAAATTAGATAAATTATCCGATAAGCAAGAAGAATTATCTAATAAAGAGAAAGAAAACAATGTAGAAAAACAAGACGAAATCAACAAAGAATTCGACAAAATTCAGGAAGATTTAAAAGATTTAGAAAAAGAAAACAAAGAACTCAAGAAGCCTTTGGATATTCCAAACGACAAAGAAACCGAAAAAAGTATTGACGAAGATTTAAAAAAAGCATCAGAAGAATTACAGAAAGATAAAAAAGCAAGTGCTAAACCAAAACAAAAAAGTGCTGCAAAGAAAATGAAATCGATGTCTTCTAAAATGAAGTCGGATATGGACGGAGCAGAAAGCGAACAAATGGACGAAGATGTTGTAATGCTTCGTCAAATTTTAGATAATCTTTTGGCTTTTTCTTTTTCTGAAGAAGAGTTGATGGGACAATTTAAAACTTCAAAAAACGGTTCGCCATCGTTTAGTAAGAATTTAAAAACGCAACAAAATCTCAAACTTCAATTCACACATGTGGACGATAGTTTGTTTGCTATGTCTTTGCGAAACCCAAAAATCAGCGAACAAATCACTAAAGAAATAGGCAATGTCCATTATAATTTAGACAATTCATTAGAGACTTTCGTTGCCTCTAATTTCTCAAAAGGGACTGTACACCAACAATATTCGATTGCTGCAGCAAACTCTTTAGCAGATATGCTGGCAGATGTTTTAACTTCAATGCAAATGTCTATGTCAGGTTCTGGAAAAGGCGGTAAACCAAAACCAGGTCAAAACGACGGAATTCAACTTAGTGACATCATCAAGAAACAAGAAAGTCTTGCTGATAAAATAAAAAAAGGCATGAAACCAGGTTCCAAACCTGGAGATGGAAAAGAAGGAAAAGGTCAGGAGGGTATGGGCGAAGGCAAAGGTGACGGAAAAGACGGAAAGAATGAAGGTGGTAAATCTGGAAAAGAGGGAAAAGACGGAAAAGGAGGCAAATTTGGAAAGGATGGGAAATCAGGAATCGGAGGTTTTGGTTCTGGCGAAGAAAAAGAAGGAGAAAACGGTCAAGACGGAGAAGGAAATGCTAAAGAAATAATGGAGATTTTCAAAGAGCAACAGCAACTTCGTGAAGCATTGCAAAACGAACTCAACAAAAAAGGATTAGGCGGGCAAGGACAAAACGCTCTCAATCAAATGAAAGATATCGAGAAGCAATTATTGAATAAAGGATTTAAAAATGAGATTCTTCAAAAATCGTTGAATGTAAAACAGGAACTTTTGAAACTTGAAAATGCAGTTCAAGAACAAGGCGAAGAAGAAAAGCGACAATCTGAAAGCAATAAAAAAACATTCAACGCTCCATCAACGGCATTACCAAATGCTTTAAAAGATTATTTAAAATCTATTGAGATTCTAAACAGACAAACCTTACCTTTGCGCTCGAATTTTAATCAAAAAGTTCAACAATATTTCAAAGCAAATGATTGATTTTAATTATGAATCTGATTTTGAATTATCCAATGAAGGATTAGTTTCTGAATGGATTTCGAAAGTGATTTTATCTGAAAACAAAACCGAAGGAGAAATTAATTACATTTTTTGTGACGACGATTATTTAGTTCAAATCAACGAACAATATTTAAAACACGACACATTAACAGATATTATTAGTTTTGATTATTCATTAGGCAACGAAATTTCGGGTGACGTTTTTATTTCTACAGAACGAGTTCAGGACAACGCAAATGATTTCAAAACCACTTTCGACGAGGAATTACGACGAGTAATGATTCATGGAGTTTTGCATTATTGTGGATTCAAAGATAAAACAGAACTTGATGAGCAAACAATGAGAGAAAAAGAAAACGAAAAACTTGCAATGTTTCACGTGGAACAAAACGATTAAGGAATTACGATTCGCTGATTTTTGGTTTTTCAAAACCTCAAGCAATTTCTTTTTTGTTCCACGTGGAACATTAAAATAACGATTCAATTAAAAGTTCCACGCGGAACAATATGTGTATAAAAATAATTTTGGTAAAACTCCTTAATCCTAAATCTCAATTTAAAATGTTTCAAGAAACATACGATGTAATAGTGGTTGGCGCAGGTCACGCAGGTTCAGAAGCAGCGGCGGCTTCTGCGAATCTTGGCGCATCAACATTGTTAGTAACTATGAGTTTGCAAAATATTGCCCAAATGTCTTGCAACCCTGCAATGGGTGGAATTGCTAAAGGACAAATTGTTCGAGAAATCGATGCGATGGGCGGGTATTCTGGAATAGTTTCTGACAAAACCGCCATTCAATTCAAGATGTTGAACAAGTCAAAAGGTCCGGCAATGTGGTCGCCAAGAGTTCAATCAGATCGAATGCGATTTGCAGAAGAATGGAGAATGATGCTTGAAGGAACGCCAAATCTCGATTTTTATCAAGAAATGATATCGGGCTTGATTATTGAAAATGGTAAAGTAAAAGGCATTAAAACATCTCTTGGATTAGAAATTAGGTCAAAAACCGTGGTGCTAACTAATGGAACTTTCCTGAATGGATTGATTCATATTGGCGAAAAACAACATGGTGGTGGTAGAGCAGGAGAGAGTGCCTCATACGGAATAACAGAAGATTTAATCAAAGCGGGTTTCGAAGCAGGAAGAATGAAAACAGGAACGCCTCCAAGAGTTGATGGGCGTTCTCTGGATTATTCTAAAATGAACGAAGAAAAAGGAGATGAAAAACCAGACAAATTCTCTTATTCTGATGTTACAAAACCACTAACACACCAAAAATTGTGTCATATGACGTATACTTCTCTCGAAGTTCACGATATACTTCGCGAAGGATTTGATCGTTCGCCCATGTTTAACGGAAGAATAAAATCTCTTGGACCAAGATATTGTCCTTCTATTGAGGATAAAATTAATCGTTTTGCTGACAAAGATAGGCATCAACTATTTATTGAGCCCGAAGGATGGAATACCTGCGAGGTTTATGTTAACGGGTTTTCGACCTCCTTGCCAGAAGATGTTCAGTTTAAAGCATTGCGTTCTGTGGTTGGTTTCGAGAAAGTGAAGTTTTTCCGTCCAGGCTATGCCATAGAATATGATTATTTCCCACCTACTCAATTAAAGCATACTTTAGAAACCAAATTAGTCGAAGGTTTGTTTTTTGCAGGACAAATAAACGGAACAACAGGTTACGAAGAAGCAGCATCTCAAGGTTTGATGGCGGGAATAAATGCTGCCCTAAAAGTTCAAGAAAAAGACCCACTGATTTTGAAACGAGATGAGGCATATATTGGAGTTTTAATCGATGATTTAATCACAAAAGGAACCGAAGAACCTTACAGAATGTTCACATCTCGTGCAGAATACAGAACGCTTTTACGCCAAGATAATGCAGATTTTAGGTTAACACCAATGTCATACAAAATTGGATTAGCATCAGAAAAACGTTTACGAAGAATGGAGCATAAATTGAACGAATCAGAAAAAATGGTTGCGTTTTACAAAAACACAAGTATTTCGCCAGAAGAAGTTAATCCTATTTTAGTTGCTAAAGAAACTGCAGAAGTCAATCAAACAGATAAGATTTTTAAAATACTTTCTCGACCACAAATAGACTTAGCAGATATGTTGCAACTCGAAAAGGTTTCTGATTATATTGCATCAAACGATTTGGATCAAGAAATTTTGGAACAAGCCGAAATCCAGGTTAAATATTCAGGTTATATCGAGAAAGAAAGAAACAATGCTGATAAATTAACTCGTTTAGAAGATGTAAAAATTCCAGAGTTTTTCGATTATGATAAAATCAAATCGATGTCTATAGAAGCGAAACAAAAACTTTCTAAAATTCGTCCGATTACGATTTCTCAAGCCTCAAGAATTTCTGGAGTTTCGCCTAGCGATATTTCTGTTCTTTTGATTTATATGGGAAGATAAATGATTTCAGAATTTTGATTTTTGATTAATGATTTTTGATTTTCTTAAAATAGTAAATTTTGTTCCACGTGAAACTAATTTGTTAACCCGTATTATCATTGGGTTATTTATTAAACATAGATTTGTTAAATTTTATTATCCCGTTAGGGATTTTATATTGGTAGAAAAACCAAATGTTTCAATTTTATTTTTGTCCTGTAGGGACTTTATGTTGGTTTTCAACAAAACAAATTTCGAATTTCAAATAAATATGAATATTAATAACAAAACACATTTCCTAAAAGTCAAAGATCATTCCGTTTCGCAAGAAATTTTTGATTTATATTATGATGAATCTTTTGATATGCTCATCACGCATCCACAACCAGATTCCGATAATTTAGGTAAATATTACGAATCTGATGATTATATTTCGCATACGGATGGAAAACGATCCATGTTCGAAAAGGTATATCATTTTATAAAAAACATTGCCCTTAAAAACAAATTGAAACTAATTAATAGTTTTTCAGAATCAAAAGGAAAACTGTTAGATATTGGTGCGGGAACAGGTGATTTTCTTTTCGTCGCAAAACAAAATGGCTGGCAAACAATAGGAGTAGAACCCAGCCAAAAAGCAAAATCAATTGCAG
>JAYUFL010000039.1:0-6478 GCA_043738745.1 Bacteroidota bacterium | reverse complement strand
TGCAAAGGTACAAAGTTTTAATTCATTATTATTTAAATAGTTTTATTAGTCATTATTAGAGTTTTTGATTAATTTTGAAGATATTAAATTCAAAAAATAAATGAAATTATTCTTTAAATTATCCATTCTAATCGGCTTTTTGTTTTCACAAAATTTATTTTCACAAACCATTTCAGATCCCGAAATTATAAAAATGATTTCTGAAATTAAATCCGAAAATTTAGAAATAACGGTCAAAAAACTAGTTTCGTTTGGAACACGACATACATTAAGCGATTCTAAAAATGAAAATCGTGGGATTATGGCGGCACAAAAATGGGTAAAATCAGAATTTGATAAATATGCTTTAGAATCTAATGGAAGATTAACTTCTAAAATCGATTTTTTTACATTAAAAGCAGATGGGAGAAGAATTACAACCGATTTGGAAGTCGCAAATGTAATGGCAACTCTTAAAGGATCTGACGCAAATGACAATCGCGTTTTGGTAATTAGCGGTCATTTAGACTCTCGAGCAACTGATGTAATGGATTCTAAAATTGATGCACCTGGCGCAAATGATGACGGTTCTGGTGTTGCTGCTATGATGGAAATCTCAAAAATAATGTGCAAAAGAAGTTTCCCATTTACGATAATTTTTGTGGCTGTAACGGGCGAAGAACAAGGTTTATATGGCGCAAAACATTTAGCCGAATTTGCAAAAGCCAACAATTGGAATATTATTGCAATGATCAATAACGATATGATTGGCAACAGTTTATCTAGCGGAACATCCATTAGAGACAATACAAAAGTTAGGGTTTTTAGCGAAGCAACTCCTTATCTCGAAACCGAAGATGAAGCCAAAACCCGAAAACAATTAAATCGAGATAACGACAGTCCTTCTAGAGAATTGGCTCGATATATAAAAACATCTACCAATCAATATGTAGAAAATTTAGATATTGATTTGGTTTATAGAAACGATCGCTTTTTGCGTGGCGGAGATCATACTCCATTTATGCAAAATGGTTTTACAGCGGTTCGATTTTGTGAAATGAATGAAAATTACAATCAACAACATCAGAATCTTAGAACCGAAAACGGAGTTAAATATGGCGATTTACCCGAATTCATGGATTTTGAATATCTGCGAAAAACTACTTGTGCTAATCTAGCAACTCTTGCCAATTTGGCTTGGTCTCCAAAACCTCCAACTTCTATTGGAATTGAAATAAAGGAACTCACCAATTTTTCGGATTTAGTCTGGAAATCTCCCGATGGAATTTCGCCTTTTGGCTATAATATATTGGTAAGAGAAACCTCAGCATCTCATTGGGAAAAAACAATATTTACAAAGGAAACAAGGATTAAAATTCCTTTTTCTAAAGACAATTATTTTTTCGCCATTCAATCTGTCGATAAACTGGGGCATTGCAGTTTACCTATTTTTCCTATTCCCGTAAAAAATTAAATAAAAAAAGCGTTTCATAAACGAAACGCTTTTTAAACTTTTATTGAAATTTACTATTTACTATAAACGCTTTCTTTTTTGAAATGAACCGCTAGTAAGTAATATACAACTGCTCTGTATTTCGATTTGTTTGATTTTCCGTATTTTTCTAAAACAGCATCAATGGCTTTGTCTAATTCTGAACCGTCTTTTAATCCTAATTTCTTAACCAAGAAATTGTTTTTTACCGTATCCAATTCCGATTGTTGTGTTCCTGCAACTGTCGAAGCATCTTTATTGTAAATCGATGGTCCACAACCAATTACTACTTTTGTTAAAAAATCCATGTCTGGAGTAACACCACATTTGTCTTTTAGATCTGCTGCATAAACTGCAATTAATTCGTCTCTTTTACTCATTTTATATTAGTTTTAAATTGTTTTATAACCCAAATCTAATTAAAAATAATTACAATCAAAACTAATTTTTAATAGAATAAAAAAAATCAGATTAAGTGTTTAAAATAATCGAGCAAATACTCGTTATTGATTTTTGTAGGTGTAAAAACTTCTAAAATTGCTGGTTTTTCTATCTGATAAAAATCATTTAATATTAATTTTAAATTTTCTTTAGAACTGGCAATTTGGTAATCAAATCCATACATTTTTGCTAAATGTTCCGCAGTTAAACAATGTGAAGTTTCAAAAAAAGTATTAAAAACTGGTGTTTCGTCGTGTCCCGGCAGAATTCTAAAAATACCTCCTCCGCCATTATTGATCAATATAATTTTAAAAGTCGAAGGAATGTAATTGTTCCACAACGCATTACTATCATATAAAAAACCGATATCTCCCGTAATAAAAACGGTTTGCTTTTTATTGGCAACTGCTGCTCCAATGGCTGTTGAAGTACAACCATCTATTCCACTTGTTCCACGATTACAAAAAATTTCGATAGACGGTTCGAAATCGAATAATTGTGCATAGCGAATAGTAGAACTATTACCTAGTTGCAATTGAATATTTTTGGGTAAATTTGGAATAATTATCTCGAATGCTTTAAAATCACAAAACGGAATCGTTTTTAAATATTCTAATGATTTTTCTGCTCGAATAGATTTTATATTTTGACCAAGTTGATTGTAATTGCTATTTTTTTTTATTGTTAATGGCAAGAAATTTATGAAAAAAGAATTAAAATCGATTTCAAAATGATGTGTTAAACAACCAAAAACGTTGTAGGCTCGAAGTTCATCGATATGCCAATGATGTTTTGGTTTATATTTTCGAAGCATCGCTTTTACTCGTTTTGAGACAATCATTCCGCCAAAAGTTATAAGAATTTCGGGTTGAAAATCGATATAATCCTGCTCGGAAAAAGGGGTAATTATTGCGTCAATATTATTAATAAATTTTTCGTGATGCCAATTCGAAATCGTTTCGGTCATTATAATAATTGACTCGTCATTTGCAAGTCGATTTGTAATTTCAAAATCAATTATGTTAGGAAAATATTCTCCAACCAAAACTAATTTTCTTGTGGCACTATTCCAAATTTCAGCAAACTCTAATAAATTTTCAATAGGTTTTAATTCGATATTTATAGTTTTTTCAATGCAAATTTCATTAATCGAAAGTTCCGAAACGGTTTCGTACAAAGGTTCCTCGAAAGGAACATTAATATGTACTGGACCTTTTTTATGTATAGAAGTAGTAATTGCATCGATTATTTTTCGATTATTTTCTTCAGAAAAACTATCGCTTAAATTTGCATTAAATAAAGAATGATTATCAAAAACATTTTGCTGACGAATAGTTTGACCGTCACCAATATCGACTTTCTCTAAAGGGCGATCCGCAGAAATAACAATAAACGGAATTTGATTATAAAATGCCTCCGCAAATGCAGGATAATAGTTCAATAACGCCGAACCCGAAGTACAAACCACAACAACAGGTTCTTGAAGTTGGTGCGCCATTCCAATAGCAAAAAAAGCCGCAGAACGCTCATCAGCAATACTATAGCATTTAAAAAACGTATTATTTACAAACCCAATAGTTAGAGGTGCATTGCGCGAACCTGGAGAAATGACAATGTTTTTGATTCCTTTTAGCCGAAGTATTTCGATAATGCTTTGCGCTAAAGGTATTTTTGGATAAATCATATTCAATTTTTGAGCACCACAAAGTTACAAATTTGTGACATGATAATTGTGGCTTTTAAGCAAGATTTTCTTATTTTTGAAAAATATTTTTCGAGAAACATTATGAAACAAAAACTTTTTTTTATACTTTTTTTACTAATTAGTATAACTTCAAAAATTAGTGCACAAGAAACCTTGAAATTCGATGAAAGTAACTTTTCATCTGTTTTATTACGTTCTAAAACCGAAAAAAAACCAATTTTTTTGATGCTCTACGCTACTTGGTGCCCACATTGCGAAAACATGAAGAAAACAGTTTTAAATGATTCCGAAGTTGCTCGTTTTTTTAACTCAAATTTTATTTGTACTTGGCAAGACATTGACAAATCCGAAGGAAAAATGCTTAAAGAAAAATACCAACTTCGTGCAACTCCCGAATTTTTGTTTATTGACGAAAATGATACTGTTTTGTATGCTATTACTGGCGAATTTAAAAGTATTGATTTAATTTCCGAGGCAAAGATGGCTCTAAATCCTTCTAAACAATTACCGTTTTTAGAAAACCAATTTAAGAATAATCCAACAAATGCCGAAAAATGTTTGGCATACATGATGATTTTAAAAAAAGCAAAAGATCGAACCGAATTATCGCCAATTGCTGACCAATATCTAAAATCACAAACCGATTCGGAATTAGTTAGTGAACTGAATTTCAGAATCATTTCGTATGGCGTAACCGACATTAAATCGAGAGAATTCCAATATCTTTTAAATCATCAAAAAGAATTTGCTGCAGTAACTTCAAAAATTCGAGTAGAACGAAAATTATCGAATATTGTAACTGAATTGTTAAAACCTTATACGATGACTTACGATTCTATAAACTATAAAAAACAGCGCGAAATTGCCAAAACAATAAACAATCAACGAATAGATTCTTTGATTTTTATATATGATATTTCTATTTCTGGAGATACAAAAAACTGGAAATCGTACCGAAAAACTTGTAACGAATCCGTTGAAAAATATGTTTGGAGCAACAAGCAAAAACTAAAACAAATTTCTGAAAATTATTTAAATAATATCACAACAATTCCAGATTTAAAAAATGCCTTGAAATGGTCGCAACGTGCAGCAGAAATTGACGAGTCATATGATGATTATGTGTTGATTTCGAAATTACATTTAAAACTTAAAGATAAAAAATTAGCAATTATCGCCATTCAAAAAGCAAAAGAAATGACTTCAAAATTAGGAAAAACATCCAAGGAAGTTGTTAAAATGTATAACGAACTCGGTCTAAAATAGTATGAAAAATATAGACATAAAAATACGAAAATACGAACCAAAAGATACGCAAGCAATTTTGGATATTATCAATTTTAATATCGTAGACTCGGTCGCTTTATATGATTATAATATTCGGGATTTTGAGCAGCAAAAATCGATTTTAGAAGAAAAAATAGCGAAAAATTTCCCAGTTATTACTGCCGAAGTTGATGGAGTTTGTGTTGGTTTTGGAATGTATTCAGAATTTCGTTTTCGCGAAGCCTACAAATTTACGGTAGAGCATTCTGTCTATGTTTCGGAAGAATTTAACGGAAAAGGAATTGGAAAACTATTACTTTTAGAATTGATTTCTTTAGCAAAAAAACAGGGCTTGCATACGATGATTGGTGTTATAGATTCCGAAAATCGAAACAGCATTGAGTTTCATAAAAAATACGGTTTCGAAATTGTTGGAACCATCAAAGATTCTGGTTTCAAATTCAACCGCTGGTTGCATTCGGTTTTTGTTCAATTAATTCTAGAATAAAAATGGCAATTTCCAAATAGAAAATTGCCATTTTGTAAAAATTAATACTAATAATGAAAAATTATTTTGCAATCCAATCCACAATTTCAGCATCTGTAGGTTTTACTTTAGATAAAAGTACTTTTTCGAGTTCGCCGTTTGTACCAATCAAATATTTCTGAAAATTCCATTCCACTTCAGTATCTTTCAATCCATTTTTAGATTTTTGAGTCAGAAATTTATAAACTTCGCTCATATCATCTCCTTTTACCGAAATTTTGCTCATCATCGGAAAAGTTACACCATAATTAAGTTGGCAAAAACTTTCGATTTCTTTATCAGTTCCAGGTTCTTGTTTTCCGAAATTGTTTGCAGGAAATCCGATGATTACAAAATTATTAGATTTATATTTTTCGTAAATTGCTTCTAAATCTTTGTATTGTGGCGTATAACCACATTTCGAAGCCGTGTTAACAATCATTACTTTTTTGCCTTTTAGAGATGCAAAATCGAATTCTTTGCCCGATAAATCTTTTACTCTAAACTGATAAATGTTTTCTTTAGCCATATTTTCTGATGTTTTTTGGTTTTCCGAAACTGGAATCATAACTTCGTTTGTTGTCGAAGCCATTGCTTGCTGTGCCTGATTTTTACAACTAAAAAAAGTTGTAACTGCTAATGCAAATATTATTTTTTTCATGTTTTATATTTTTTATAAAATTAGTCTAATTATTCAAATCAGATAAAATACATTTCCTAAAGTTTTACTAATATTTTTTTTAATTCAAAAAATAAAACCGCAAATTTTGCTTTTTTTTAAAATAATCGAAAAACCATCCAACTTCGTTGAAACATTAAAATTATTTTAAAAAAAATGTTGTAGAAAAAACTACTTTTGTTAAAATTTTAATTTATGAGAATTTCTTTATCTTTTGTTGTATTACTTTCGACATTTTCAATTTTTGCACAAAATTCAAAATTGCTTAATAACGAAAAATATGTTTTACTGCAAGAAAAAGTACGTTCGCTATCTGCAACTAACCTCGATAGTTCATTTGTATATGCAAATCAAATAGAAAAATCAGAAAATGAAATTCACAAAGTTTTT
>JAYUFL010000038.1:0-17597 GCA_043738745.1 Bacteroidota bacterium | reverse complement strand
CATCAAAATTATCCAAAACTCGACCACCACGATAATGAATTTCGGGAGTTGTTGCATCGAGTTTCATATAACATTCTTTGATATTCAAAAAGTGCATTTCGTGTCCACGAATGGCTCCTGCTTCCATAATTCGTTTATTGCTGTACAATTCTGGATTACTTGCTAAAACTCCTATTCGTAAACCTCTTTTGGTTTCTTCTGCATTTTGATAATAGCTTTTTAGATTTTCGATGGTAGGTTGACCCAATAAATATTTTTGTTCTGGATCGACCAAAACTCTTCCTGACATGGCTTCGCGACCCAAAAGCATTCTAAAACCCATAGAATCTCGGTTGGTCAACGTCATTTCGATAGTCCAAGAATCCTCACCAATTTTTAAGTTTGATTGAATAACATATCGTTGTTCTCGAAATCCTGACGAACTTTTTACGATGCGTTTATCGACCAACGGCGCTTCGCAATGTATAACTGTTTTAAGATTATTTTGAATAGGGTTAATGTCAAATTTAACCCAATTTTGATCGTTTTTTATAAACGGTGCAATATTTATGGCATGCAAAGCCGATGTTTTTGCACCAGAATCTACACGCGCTTTTATGGTTGGAATACCTAATTCAGGAAAAGAACACCATTCTTCGGATCCTAATATAACTTTTTGTTGTATCATTTTTTATCTATGATGTAAAAATCAAAAGTAAATATTTGTTTTCAAAATTTGTATGTTTTGTGTAAAAAATACAAACCCGTTAGGTTAAAAAAACGTAACGGGTTTGTAATTATAATGTTAAAAAATCAACTTGTTGGTTCTTCTGCTTTCTTTTGAACAGAAACTTTCAGTTCGGTAGCGTCGTCTTCGAAATCCATAAAAATTTCGTCGCCAATAGTAATTTTCGAAGTAATAATTTCTTCTGCCAAAGCATCTTCGACATATTTCTGAATGGCTCGTTTTAAGGGTCTTGCGCCAAATTGTTTGTCAAAACCTTTTTCGGCTACAAATGCTTTTGCTTTATCAGATAAATTCAAACTATATCCCAACTCTTTTACTCGTTTAAATAATTTTGCCAATTCAATTTCAATAATTTTATCAATATCTTCTTTTTCTAGAGCGTTGAATACAATTACATCGTCGATTCTATTCAAAAATTCTGGGGCAAAAGTTTTTTTCAAGGCATTTTCTATAATACTTTTAGAATTTTCTGCTGCATTATCGACCCTAGTAGCGGTTCCAAAACCTACTCCTTGACCAAAGTCTTTGAGTTGTCTGGCCCCGATATTCGATGTCATTATAATAATCGTATTCTTAAAATCGATTTTTCTACCTAAACTATCGGTCATAAAACCATCGTCAAGAACTTGCAACATCATATTAAAAACATCAGGATGCGCTTTTTCGATTTCGTCTAATAAAACAACGCAATATGGTTTTCTACGCACTTTTTCGGTCAATTGCCCGCCTTCTTCGTATCCTACATATCCTGGAGGCGCACCAACAAGGCGTGAAATCGAGAATTTCTCCATATATTCACTCATGTCAATCCGAATCAACGCATCTTCTGAATCGAATAATTCTTTGGCTAAAACTTTTGCCAATTGGGTTTTTCCAACTCCGGTTTGTCCCAAGAAAATAAATGAACCAATAGGTCTGTTAGGATCTTTCAATCCAGCACGATTTCTTTGTATTGAGCGAGCAATTTTCATTACCGCTTCGTTTTGTCCAATTACTTTACCTTGAATAAGTTCTGGTAGTTTTGCCAATTTATTACTTTCAGTTTGTGCCACACGATTTACGGGAATTCCAGTCATCATCGAAACTACATCGGCAACATTGTCTTCAGTAACTAAAATACGATTGTTTTTGGCATCTTCTTCCCATTGCTCTTGAGCGATTGCTAAATCTTTTTCAAGACGTTTTTCATCATCACGAAGTCTTGCTGCTTCTTCGTATTTTTGTTTTTTGACAACCGAATTTTTATTTTCTCGAACTTCTTCTAACAAACGTTCGAGTTCCAAAATTTGCTTTGGAACATCAATATTTGTAATATGAACTCTAGAACCAGCCTCGTCCAAAGCATCGATGGCTTTGTCTGGTAAAAATCTTTCTGACATGTAGCGATCAGTTAGTTTTACGCAAGCCTCAATTGCTTCGTCGGTATAGGTTACATTATGATGATCTTCGTATTTGTCTTTTATATTATTCAAAATTGTAATGGTTTCTTCAACCGATGTTGGTTCAACAATTACTTTTTGGAAACGACGCTCAAGTGCACCATCTTTTTCAATATATTGTCTGTATTCATCTAATGTTGTCGCTCCAATACATTGAATTTCACCACGTGCTAACGCAGGTTTGAACATATTCGATGCGTCTAACGAACCTGTTGCACCACCCGCACCAACAATGGTGTGAATTTCGTCAATAAATAGAATAATATCGTCGTTTTTCTCTAATTCGTTCATTACTGCTTTCATTCGTTCTTCGAATTGTCCACGGTACTTTGTACCAGCAACTAAACTCGCCAAATCTAGTGTAACTACTCGTTTTCCGAAAAGAATTCTAGAAACTTTTTTCTGAATAATTCTCAAAGCCAAACCTTCGGCAATTGCAGATTTTCCAACTCCAGGTTCACCAATTAGTAGAGGATTATTTTTTTTACGACGGCTTAAAATTTGCGAAACACGTTCTATTTCTTTTTCACGACCAACTACTGGGTCGAGTTTTCCTTCTTCTGCCATTTCAGTTAAATCTCTCCCAAAATTGTCTAAAACAGGAGTTTTAGATTTTTTGTTTGACTTATTGGCAGGATTATTAAAATTATCGCCTTTCAAACTGTCATCTTGATTTGGATTTTCGTTAAAAGCCTCGTTTCTTGGAAAATCGTTAGCCGAATTATCTTCAATTGGTGTCATGTTCAAGTATTGTTCTTTGGCTATATCGTAGTCAATTTTTAGTTTATTTAAAAGTTTGGTAGTCGGATCGTTCTCGTTTCTAAGAATACACAATAGTAAATGCGCTGTACTTATTGACGTTGCCTGAAAAACTTTTGCTTCTAAAAAAGTAGTTTTCAAGGCTCGTTCCGCTTGACGGGTAAGGTGCAAGTTCTTTTTTTCGATATTCATGGTAATACCTACATTTGCGGGACTCAATATCTCTACTTTTCTGCGTAGGTATGCCAAATCGATTGCTAAATTTTGTAGGATATAAATAGCCGAACCATTTCCGTCTCGCAAAATCCCTAACATAAGATGTTCAGTACCAATAAAATCGTGCCCCAAACGCAGGGCTTCTTCTTTACTGTAAGTGATTACGTCTTTTACTCTTGGTGAAAAATTATCATCCATATTTTGGTTCTATTTCTATAATGTTATTGTAAAAGTAATTTCAAAAATCGTACCTAACAAATTTTTGTCATGCTTTTACGAATTTAGTACAAACAAATGTATAATTTCATTTTATTTATTAACCAAAACGGATGTTAAATTTGTTAATAAATCGATTAAATTTATATAATTTTATAACTAAAAAAATATTCAGAATATCTATATTAGCAGGATTTTTTAATTCAAATAAAATTTTTAATTTAAATATATATTATGTCTGACGGAGAAAAGTTAATTCCTATTAACATTGAAGACGAAATGAAAACAGCCTACATCGATTATTCGATGTCTGTAATTGTTTCTAGAGCACTACCAGATGTGCGCGATGGCTTGAAACCAGTGCACCGACGAGTACTTTATGGAATGTATGACTTAGGAGTTTTTTCTAATAAAGCCCATAAAAAATCTGCCAGAATTGTTGGAGAAGTTTTAGGAAAGTACCACCCACACGGCGACACATCGGTTTATGATGCGATGGTTCGTATGGCGCAAGAATGGTCAATGCGTTATCTTTTGGTCGATGGTCAAGGAAATTTTGGTTCTGTCGATGGCGATAGTCCAGCAGCAATGCGTTACACCGAAGCCAGAATGCGCAAAATATCTGAAGATATTATGGCAGATATCGAAAAAGAAACAGTCGATTTTAAACTGAATTTCGACGATACGCTATACGAACCAACCGTAATGCCAACTCGTGTTCCGACTTTATTAATTAATGGAGCAACTGGAATTGCAGTAGGAATGGCGACCAATATGCCACCGCACAATATTACAGAAGTTATCAACGGAACATTGGCGTATCTAGATAATAATGACATCGAGATTGAGGAATTGATGACGCACATCAAGGCACCAGATTTCCCGACTGGAGGAACAATTTATGGTTATGAAGGCGTTCGAGAAGCATTCAAAACAGGTCGTGGTCGAATAGTTATGCGTGCCAAAGTTGGTTTCGAAGAAGTCGATGGTCGCGAATCGATTATTGTTACCGAAATTCCATATCAGGTTAACAAAGCCGATATGATTAAGCGAACTGCAGATTTGGTAAACGATAAAAAAATCGAAGGAATAGCGAATATTCGTGACGAATCGGACAGAAACGGAATGCGAATTGTTTATATCTTGAAACGAGACGCAACGCCAAATGTTGTTCTTAATACTTTATTCAAATTTACACAATTGCAATCTTCGTTTTCGGTAAATAATATTGCATTAGTAAAAGGACGTCCGCAAATGTTGAATCTAAAAGATATGATTCACTATTTTATCGAACACCGCCACGATGTTGTGGTTCGTAGAACACAATTCGAATTAAGAAAAGCCGAAGAAAGAGCACATATTCTTGAAGGATTAATCATTGCATCTGATAATATTGACGAAGTTATTGCATTAATTCGATCTTCATCAAATACCGAACAAGCCCGTGAAAAATTAATAGAACGTTTCAAATTATCTGATATTCAGGCACGTGCCATCGTAGAAATGCGTTTGCGTCAATTAACTGGTTTGGAACAAGACAAGTTAAGAGCTGAATATGAAGAGATTATGAAATTAATCGAGCATTTGAAAGGTTTACTTGGCGATGTGAATTTAAGAATTGCTTTAATCAAAGAAGAGTTAGAAGAAATTAGAGAGAAATATGGCGATGCACGTCGTTCATTAATAGAATTATCAGGTGGTGATGTAAGTATTGAAGATTTAATTGCCGATGAAAATGTAGTAATTACAATTTCGCATGCAGGTTACATCAAACGAACAAATTTGACCGAATACAAAACTCAAAATAGAGGAGGAGTAGGTCAAAAATCAGCAGGAACACGTGATGCAGATTTCTTAGAACACATGTTTGTGGCAACAAATCATCAATATATGATGTTCTTTACCCAAAAGGGAAAATGTTTCTGGATGCGTGTTTACGAAATTCCAGAAGGTTCCAAAACTGCTAAAGGACGAGCATTACAAAACCTTATCAACATAGAATCTGATGATAAAGTCAAAGCATTCATTTGTACACAAGACTTAAAGGACAAAGATTATACTATGAGCCACAACTTGATTATGGTTACTAAACAAGGTCAAGTTAAGAAAACATCTTTAGACAAGTATTCTAAACCAAGAGTTAATGGTGTTGCTGCTATCACTATAAAAGAAGGTGATGAATTATTGGGAGCAGAATTAACAGATGGAAATTCTCAAATTATCGTAGCCGTTAAATCTGGAAAATTATTGCGATTCGAAGAATCTAAAACACGTCCAATGGGAAGAACTGCATCTGGAGTTCGAGGAATCAGATTGAAAGATGAAACAGATGAAGTTATTGGATTAGTTGCTGTTAATGATATGAATAGCGAGATTTTGGTTGTTGCAGAAAACGGATATGGAAAACGATCAAGTCTAGACGAATACAGAATCACAAACCGTGGTGGAAAAGGTGTAAAAACTTTGAATATCACCGAAAAAACAGGTCAATTAATTTCTATAAATTCAGTAACTGATAATGATGATTTAATGATTATCAATAAATCTGGATTGACAATTCGTATGGCTGTCGAAGATTTACGAGTAATGGGTCGTGCAACACAAGGTGTAAAACTAATAAATTTGAAAGGAAACGATTCTATCGCAGCAGTTACAAAAGTAATGAAAGACGATGTCGAAGAAGTTGAATTGGACGAAGATGGAAACGTAATAGAATCTGTAATCGAAAGAGTAAAACCAGTTCTAGAAGTTCTTGAAGACGACGGAACAGCCACGGATGACGATGACGAAGATGATTCCGATGACGAAACCGAGGAAGAAGAATCTCATGATGATGATTCCGACGACGAAGTATAAACAAAATAAGTGTAATTTATAAATAATACAATAGAAAAATGAAAAGTAAATATGTAATGCTAGTATCAACAATGTTGATTTCAGTAACTACTTTCGCTCAAGAAGCTGAGATGAAAGCCTTGAAAAAAACCTTTGATAAAGAAATTTATTCCGATAGAGATTTGTCAGATTTTAATCAAAATATTGATAAAGTTAAATATAAAGACACTAATTTATCGGATTCGGATGTTTTAAATTACAATTTCTATAAATCTTTTGCACGCTTGATGCAGTATAAAATAGAAATGCAAAAATCTGAAAATAAAAACAATGCAGACTTTCTTTTTGCTTCGGATTTTAATATTGAGTCTATTGGCAGAATGACTTTTGATATGAATGCAGTTTTAAATTCAGAAAAAACTTCTGGAACACTTGTTTTTACAAAAAAAATTCAAGAAGAAATAATTAAATTAAAGCCATTACTTCTAAATTATGCGATTGCTCTTGGGGATAAAACTAAATATAAAGATGCCTCTTTGATTTTAAAAAACATTTATGATTTGGACAATAAAGATACCGAAAAATTATATTATGCTGCAAACTATGCACTAAATGCGAAAGATTATGATTTGTCTTTATCTGATTATCTCGAATTAAAAAAGATAAATTATACAGGAGAAAAAACGGATTATTATGCAAAAAGTAAAATTAATGATAAAGAAAATCTATTTCAAAATAAAGAAGATAGAGATAGAGCCATACTAATAGGAACACATGATAAACCCAGTGAGAAAAAAATCACTTCAAAAAAAGGAGAGATATACAAAAATATAGCTTTAATACTTAGAGACAAAGGAAAAGACAAAGAAGCTATAAAAGCATATGAAGATGCTCGAATTGTAAGTCCAGAGGATGGAACTTTATTAAGTGACGAAGCTGCATTATATTATAAGATTAAAGATTTAGGGGCTTATAAAAAATTAATAAATGAGTCGTTGCTAAAGAAACCAAATGACGAAATTTTGATTTTTAACTTAGGAGTCGTTAGCAGATACGAAAATCAAAAACAAGATGCAGAGCGCTATTATAGAAAAGCCATTGAATTAAAGCCAAATTATTTCGATGCGAACCTTAATTTAGCCGAGTTATTGTTGAGTTATGATACCGATTTTATAAAAAAAATGGATTCAGAAAAAGATGATAAAAAGTATCTAATTTTGAAAGCCGATAGAGAAAAAATGTTTAAATCGGCAATACCATTTCTTGAAAAATCTCACGAAATTGCTCCAAAAAATGAAGATGTAACTAGGACACTTATAAGTGTTTATAATGCACTAGACATGATAGATAAAGCCAAAGCGTTGAAGTCCAAAATGTAGTTAAACAATACTGTTAATCAAAAAGTCGAAACAAATTTGTTTCGACTTTTTGATTAACAGTATTTAGTGTTTTCACTCTATCGACATCGACTTTAATTTAGTTCTATAGGCTTCTAAAGCAACTGATTTGGATATAAATCCATTATATTTTCCACTTTCTATAACTGGTAAAATATTAGATTTGCTGGTTTCGAACTTGTTCATAACGGTTTCCATAGAGTCAGTTGGATTGATGAAATCAATTGGCTTTGTCATGATTTCGTGAATGTAGGAATATTTTACTTTGAAAGAATTGAAAATAATTTCTCGAACATCATCAAAATGAATAATACCTACAAATTCTTTTTCGTTGTTGACTACAGCAAAAAATAGTTGATTAGAATGTGAAATCAAATCGACTAATTTTTCGAGATTTTCATCTGGAGAAAGTGTTAGATAATCTTTTTGGATAATAGAATTTATGTCTAATGTTGATAATATATTCAAATCTTTATTACTTGTAAAAGCATGACCTTTTTTCGCCAAATTTTTTACATCCATAGAATGTTTTTCGAATCGTTTGGAAATGGCAAAACTTATTGAGGAAACAATCATAAGCGGAATCATAAGGTTGTAACCACCAGTGATTTCTGCAATTAAGAAAATTGCAGTTAAGGGAGCGTGAAACAATCCTGCAAGAATTCCTGCCATTCCGACCAAAGTAAAATTACTCACAGGTAGTTTTGCTAAGCCTGTGAGATTTAAAAATTTAGAAAAGAAGAAACCAACATACGAACCCATAAAAAGAGAAGGTGCAAAGTTTCCACCGTTTCCACCACTACCAATTGTAATTCCAGTCGCAAAAACTTTCAACAACATAGTTAAACCTACAAAACCTAGTAGAACCCAATTATTATTTCTAAAATCTTTAAAAAGAGTATTTTCTAAAATTTGGCCTGGATTTATATCAGAAAGTGTTTTGATGCTCTCGTAACCTTCTCCAAAAAGTGAAGGAAAAATAAAAATAATTAGAGCCAAAATAGATGAACCAAAAAGTGCTTTTTTGAAGGGCGAAAACTTCAATCGCCCAAAAAAATGTTCAATTCGTTGAAAATTTCTAATATAATAAATGGAAATAAATCCTGTAAAAATCCCTAATAAAATATAAAACGGAACGTTATGATAATTAAAACTTTGCTGTTGTTTAAAATGAAGTAAAATACTTCCGTCGAGCACAATTGCAGAAATTAATGCTCCTGTTGCGGCGGAAATCATTATGGGTGTAAAAGCAGATATACTAACATCGACCAGCAAAACCTCAATAGCAAACAAAACTCCAGCAATTGGCGCGTTAAACGCCGTAGCAATACCTGCTGCAACCCCGCATCCAATGAGTAAAGTTCGATCTTTGTAACTTAATTTATATTTTTGAGCATAGTTGGATCCAAAGGCTGCACCTGTAATTACAATTGGACTTTCTAAACCTGCGGATCCGCCTAAACCAACTGTTAATGAACTGGTTATAATTTGTGCGTACATTTGTTTGGCTGGAATGATACTTGCTTTTTTTGCTACCGCAAATAAAATTTGGGAAGTTCCTTTTTCTATTGTACCACCCAAAACATTTTTAATGACAATAATGGTAAGTATAATTCCTATAATTGGCAAAATACTATTAATGAAACTCAATTTCAAAATCCCATTTACGTAGGTCGCAAAAGAAAAAACTGCATGCGCAAAAGTTTTTAGAACAATTACTGCAAAAGCCGACGAAATACCAACTAAAACACTCGACAAGAAAATAAATTGTTTTTCGGATAGTTTGCTTTGAGCATAAACTATAAGAGTTTCGAGTTTGTTGAGGATTTTTTTGAGCACTTCAAATTATCTTTTGAGATTTACAAAATTAAGTTTTTCTGTCGATTATATCGAAATTAATTTCTGAATAGAAAATAATCTTAATTCTTCAAAAAAAAGCGTAAATTCTTCTTCAAAATCGGTATAAAATTCTTGTAATTCTACTACTGCTTCTTGCATATTGGCCCTATGCTTTGTGCGATAATCCATTTGAAATAATATCATTTCTATTCCAGCAATGGTTTCATAACTCACTAACCAATTTTGATCGATCATATATGGCATGATTGATTTTGTTTTTTCGGAAAGGATTTCTTTATTGGTTTCTAAAGATTTATAAAAATGACCAACATAATCTTCGAGTTTTTCATCGGAATATTTGTTCCATTTTTTTGCCAAAAAATGATCGTATAAAATATCCATAATCACGCCCGAATAATGTCCGTATTTTTCGTGTAATCTGTGTTTGCTTTTTCTATAAATAGGATGCGAATCCGTAAAAGTATCGATTTGGCGGTGCAACAAAATACCTTTGATAACCTCTGGTGGAAATTTGAGATAATCGTTTCCACGAATACCATCAGCCATAAAATTGCCTATTTTTATTAATTCATTGTTTCCAGAAAGATAAATATGGGCTAGGAAGTTCATTTTTTTGATTGAGTTTCAAAGATACAAAGTTTAAAATTTGTTTTAGAATGTATTAAAAAAAACTTTGAAACTTTGCGACTTTGCAACTTCTAACTTTTATATTTGTAATTAAAAAAAACTATAAAAATGACTTTAATAAAATCTATATCAGGAATTCGCGGAACAATTGGCGGAAAAGTAGGCGATAATCTGACTCCAGTAGATGCCGTAAAATTTGCTTCGGCTTACGGAACTTGGCTAAAAAATCAAGAACCAAGAATCAAAAATCAAGAGCAAAAACTAAAAGTTGTAATTGGTCGTGATGCTCGTATTTCTGGGCCTATGATTCATAATTTGGTTATAAATACATTAATAGGTTTGGGTATAGATGTAATCGATTTGGGATTGTCTACAACGCCAACGGTCGAAGTTGCAGTTCCTCTAGAAAATGCCGATGGTGGTATAATAATAACTGCTTCGCATAATCCCAAACAATGGAATGCTTTGAAATTATTGAATGCAAAAGGCGAATTTTTGAACGGAATTGAAGGCGAAAAAATATTAGTAATTGCCGAAGCCGAGGCATTCGATTTTTCGGAAGTGGATGATTTGGGCGAAATTACTCAAAACGATGCGTATATGGATATTCATATCGACGAAGTTTTTAACCTACCTTTAGTTGATATTGAAGCCGTAAAAGCAGCAAAATTTAAGGTTGTTGTAGATGCTGTAAATTCATCAGGTGGAATAATTATTCCAAAATTATTAGAATTAATGGGCGTAGAGGTTGTAAAATTATATTGCGAACCCAACGGACATTTTCCTCACAATCCAGAACCTTTGAAGGAACATTTAACCGATATTTCTGAATTGGTTGTCAAGGAAAAAGCCGATTTAGGAATTGTAGTAGATCCCGATGTAGATCGTTTGGCATTTGTTTGCGAAGATGGCGAAATGTTTGGCGAGGAATACACATTAGTGGCTTGCGCCGATTATGTTTTGAGTAAAACGGCAGGAAATACGGTTTCTAATATGTCATCATCACGAGCTTTGCGTGACGTAACCAATTCGCATAGCGGAACTTACGAAGCCAGTGCCGTTGGCGAAGTAAATGTGGTTGATTTAATGAAAAAAAATAACGCCATAATTGGTGGCGAAGGAAACGGCGGAATTATTTATCCAGAGTTGCATTATGGTCGTGATAGTTTGGTTGGAGTGGCTTTATTTTTGACACATTTGGCCAACAAAAAAATGAGCGTTTCGGCATTACGCGCCTCGTATCCAGAATATTATATGAGCAAAAACAAAATCGAATTAACGCCACAAATAGATGTTGATGCCATTCTTGTTGCTATGACCGAAAAGTACAAATCTGAGAATATTACAACCATTGATGGTGTAAAAATAGATTTTGCTGAGAATTGGGTTCATTTGCGAAAATCGAATACCGAACCGATTATCCGAATTTATACCGAAGCAACAACGCAACAAAAAGCCGACGATTTGGCATTGAAAATTATTGATGAAATAAAAAAAGTGGCTGGAATATAAGTTTCTAAGTTTTTAAATAAAGAAACAATATCTTTACAATCTAAAATTTAATAAATAATGACTTCAACCGAAAATAGTATTCTTGAAACCCAATTAGAACAATACTTTGATCAGTTTCGCCACAATATTATTGGAATAAATCAAGAGTTTGTTTCGCCTTTTGGAAAAAAGAAAATTATTTATACCGATTGGACAGCCAGCGGAAGATTGTATCGCCCAATTGAAGAAAAATTAATGAATGATTTTGGTCCATTTGTTGCCAATACGCATACCGAAACTACCATTTCTGGAACTGCAATGACTATGGCATATCACAAAGCCCGAAACATTATAAAAGCGCATGTAAATGCAAGTAACAATGATGTTTTGATTACCGATGGAACAGGAATGACTGGAGTTGTAAATAAATTTCAGAGGATTCTTGGTTTAAAAATCCCCGAAAATCTCAAAGAATTTACCAATATACCAAAGGAAAAAAAACCAATCGTATTTATTTCGCACATGGAGCATCATTCCAATCAAACCTCTTGGCTGGAAACCATTGCCGATGTCGAGATTATTTCGGGTTGCGAAAAAGGCTTGTTTTGTATCGAAAATTTGGAAATTTTATTAGAGAAATATAAAAACAGAACTACAAAAATTGCCTCGATAACTTCCTGCTCTAATGTTACAGGAATAAAAACACCATATCATCAAGTTGCAAAACTCATGCACCAAAATAACGGATTGTGTTTTGTAGATTTTGCTTGTTCTGGCCCTTATGTAAAAATAGACATGCACCCATCGGATGCCGAGAGTTATTTGGATGCTATTTTTGTATCGCCACACAAGTTTTTGGGTGGGCCAGGAACTTCTGGCGTTTTAATTTTTAATAAAAAACTTTATAATAATATGGTACCAGATAATCCGGGTGGAGGTACGGTATCATGGACAAATCCTTGGGGTGAACACAAATATATAGATAATATCGAGGATAGGGAAGATGGTGGAACTCCTGGTTTTTTGCAAGTCATAAAAACGGCTCTTGCTATACAACTTAAGGAAAAAATGGGAATCGAAAACATTCTAAAACGCGAACATGAAATCGTAAATTTTGTTTTTTCGGAATTGGAAAATATTTCAAATATAAAAATTCTTGCAGATCAACATCGGGATAGATTGGGAGTAATTTCTTTTTATATTGACGATCTACATTTTAATTTAGGTGTAAAAATGCTTAATGATAAATTCGGAATCCAGACTCGTGGCGGATGCAGTTGCGCAGGAACTTACGGGCATTTGTTACTAAATGTAAACCAAGAAACGTCTAATAATTTGGTTTGTCAGATTTCTTCAGGAGATTTAATCCAAAAACCGGGCTGGATTAGAATGTCTATTCATCCAACAACTACAAACTCCGAAATTGCCTTTGTTTGTCAGAGTATTATTGATATGGCTAAAAATCATGAAACTTGGAAATTGGATTATAATTACGATAAAATATCGAATGAATTTGTTCACAATCAAGCCAAACCTTTAGAGAAACAAATGGTTGATAGTTGGTTTGAATAAATTTTTATCATCGTCTATGTTTCCAGCGTTTGTGCGACCAAAGGTAAAATTCGGGTGCTTTATAAATCTGATTTTCAACTAATTCCATAAATTTATCAGTAATTTGATAATCTGGAACTTTGCAAACATCGTCGGACAAAACCTCGAAAGTTGCTTGGTAGAATCCTCGTTTTATTTTCTGGATGTTTATAAAAATCACATTCATATCGTATTTTTTAGCCAACATTTCGGCACCAGTTTGCATCGGAACTTCAATTCCCATAAATGTATTCCAGTAATGTGCGCTCGATAATTTTGGCGATTGATCGCTTGCAAATCCATAAATCCCTAATTTTTTGTTTTGGAAATTTTCTTCGATTAATGGAATCGTTTCTTTTGTAGTAATAAGAGTTGCCTTGAAACGAGAGCGAATATCACGAACTAATTTATCGAAATATTTGTTATTTATTTTTTTGTAAATCGCAAAGCCTTCAAGATTAATTTGACTGTTTAACGAAATACACCATTCGTAACTAGCATAATGCGAAATCATTATGGCAATATTTTTTCCTTTTTTTTCTAAATCTAAAAAAACATCGAGATTAGCATACGAAAAACGCGCGTCGATTTCGGTTCTAGAAATGGATAGGGTTTTTATCATTTCTAAAAACATATCGCACATGTGACGAAAGGATTTTTTTTCGATAATCAATCGTTCCGTTTTTGATAAATTAGGTAATGCTAAAACAAGATTCTTACGAACGGTTTGTTTTCGATAACCAATAATATAATAAACTAAAATAAATACAAAATCCGAGAAAACATATAACAATCGAAATGGTAATTTCGAAATTAACCAAAGAATCGGGTAGGTGAAAAGGTAAATTATAAATTGCATTCTTAATTTTTTTGTAAATATAAATCAAAAAATATAAATCAATCCGATCTTTAAAACTCAAAAGTTGTTTTTAATTCTAAATTAACTATTTTTACAAATCATATAAAATTTAAAAAGTGCTAAATCTCAATATTGTTTTGCTTTGCATCATTGTTGCAAATGCTTTGTTTAGTCTAAAAGGGTTTAACGACCCCGAATTTTTCAGCAAATACCAATTTCATATTGGTAGTATTCGTGCTGGCGAGCAAGTTCGCATGATTACTTCGGGTTTTTTGCATACCAATTTTGGACATTTGTTTTTCAATATGTTTACACTCTCCATGTTTGCGCCTGTGGTAATCGATCATTTTGGACCGGTTTTCTTTGTTTTAATTTATTTTGCAAGTTTAGTTTTTGGTAATCTATTGACTTTGGTATTACACAAAAACGATTATAATTATACTGCAATTGGTGCATCGGGAGCGGTTATGGGGATTTTGTATTCGGCAATTCTAATAGAGCCACAAATGCAATTAGGTTTGTTTGGAATAATTCCGATTCCTGCCTATGTATTTGGAATAGGCTATTTGCTCTATTCTATTTATGGAATGAAAGCCAAAAACGACAACATTGGTCATACGGCTCATTTTGGTGGTGCCATTGGTGGCTATGCACTAACCTTGGCAAAAGAGCCATCGATGTTTGCTAACAATACTCTTATGGTGGTTTTACTTACCATTCCGATTATTGTATTGTTTGTACTTACAAAACTCAATAAAATATAGTTGGCATGGGTTTTGAAATGTTTTTATAAATTTTAAAATAAACTAAAAATGAAAAAATTAATTTTATCCCTATTTCTAATATCAATAACTATGAGCCAAGCACAAGTTCAAGAACTAAAACAAATTCCTATCATAAATGTATCTGGCGAAGGAAAGGTAAAAGTAACTCCGGATGAGGTTTCTATATCTATATCGGTCGAAACCAAAGGAACTAATCCTACGGATGTAAAAAATGAAAACGATATTAAAATCGATGGAGTTATAAAATTTATTAAAAAAATGAACGTAGCAAAAGAGGATTTTCAAACGCAGCGTGTTGCTTTAAATCCCAATTATGATTACGAGAAAAAGAAACACAACTATATTGCGACACAAACTATATTGATTCTTCTAAAAGATTTATCTAAATACGATGAGTTAATGGATGGAATTGTAGAAACTGGAATTAATAAAATAGATAATGTAGAATTTAAATCCTCTAAAATCTTGCAACTACAATCCGATGCTCGAAAATTGGCTATAAAAGATGCTAAATTCAAAGCAGAAGATTTTGTTTCTGTTCTAGGTCAAAAAGTAGGCAAAGCAATGACAATTTCAGATAATTCTCAGGTTTATAATCCACCTCCAGTTATGTTTGCAATGAAATCGGCAATGTCTGCCGATGCAGTAATACCTAACGAAACTTTAGCAACTGGACAAATAGAAATTGTAGTAAACGTCAATGTTAGTTTTATTTTAGAATAAAGGCAATATTATATTAATAAAAAAAGTCTCAATTTCTTGAGACTTTTTTTGTGGGGAGAGCAGGATTCGAACCTGCGAAGTTTACACAGCAGATTTACAGTCTGCCCTCGTTGGCCGCTTGAGTATCTCCCCTTTAACCAATTTTCGTGTGCAAATATAGTAACTGTTTCGGTGTTTACAAATAAAAATTATACTTATTTAAATCTATTTTTTAAACCTTTGGTTTTGAATTAAATAAAAAAATCTCCACTAGGGAGATTTTCTTATTATAATAATTTATCTAATTATTTAGACAAAAGTTCTGCTATTTTTGCTTTTAGTTCGTCGCCTCTCAAATCTTTTGCAACTATATTTCCGTTAGAATCAATTACAAAAGTTGCTGGAATTTGATTTACTCCATATTGCTTTGCAATAGGATCTTCCCAACCTTTCAAATTCGAAATCTGATTCCAAACAAGTTTATCTTTTGCAATTGCATCTTTCCATTTTTTGGCATCGCTATCTAGCGATACTCCAATAATGTTTAAACCTTTTGCATGAAATTCGTTATAAATAGCAACAACGTTAGGATTTTCTGCTCTACATGGTCCACACCAAGAAGCCCAAAAATCGATAATAGTAACTTTTCCTGCAATTCCTTTTAGAGATAAAATTTTACCTTCTGAATTTGGTGCCGAAAAATTTGCTCTTCAGTTGCTAGTTCCTGCGCTTGGTTGAACTCCCCCCGATGATGGTGCTACTTTTCCGTAGTTATCAATATTTGTTTTAATCGATTTTCCTGGTTTTGTATCTTGTAAAGTTTTGTCTAAACTAGCATACATTTTTTTAATTTTTTCTATTTCAACTTTTGGTTGTTTGAACATTCCTTCAATAATCAAAACGCTAATAAAAGATTTTGGATGAGATTCTGCATATGTGAAATATTTTCCAGAAATACCTTCTTGAATTTTAGAATATTCTTTCATCAATCGATTAATTACACTAGTATCTTTTGCTTTTTGAGCATCGTTCATAGCTTGCATGTTTTTGGTCTGAAAATCAGTAGATAGCTTTTGTACACTCTTTTGAGTAACTTTCATGTCTTGATTGAATTTAAACAATTCATCATTGCTATATGAACCAGAAACTTTCGAGTTTTGTAAACTATCTTTATCAACAATTACTTTAATTTCAGCATTTTCAACAATTACTGGAATTTTTCCTTGCAATTTATCTACTTGTAGTGTGTAAAATGCTGGTTCAGTAATTTTTCCTTTAATTTCGAATTTTCCACCTTTTACTTTTACAGTATCTATTGGAACCAAATTCATTCCAGTTTCGTCTTGTTTTTCTAAGACTACTGTTTTTCCGTCTGCAATTCCTTTTGCAGTTCCAGAAATTAAAAATTCATTTTTTCCTACTTTACTACAAGAGAAAATAGTTGTTGCAACTGTCAATACTAAAAATATTCTTTTCATCGTTATTCAATAATTGGTTTTAGTTTGCAAAAGTATTTAAAATTTTATTTTATATTCTTAAAATTATCTAAATTTTTTAATAAAATAGTTATTTATTTAGTTTACTAGGTGCATTTATTATTTAAAACCATCAAAAAATGAGTGTTTTATCGGTTTTTTTTGTTTTTTATCGGTTTTTTCATATTTTTAGGTTGTATAATTGTTAATAAGTTTATTTTCGCAGTACAAATTAAATTAATGAATATTCTAAAATCAAAAATTTCAGTTTCACTTACAACGCTAATAGTACTTATTCTACTAGTTAGTTGTGGAAAAAGTTCACAATTTCGTTCGCCTTCCACAGGTTGGAAAGTTAACGATAAAGTTGGTGGATTTTATTATAACACTAATTTTAAAAAACAGCAAATTGCACCAGGATTAGTTCTTGTCGAAGGAGGAACATTTTTGCGTGGTAAAGTTCAGGACGATGTAATGCATGAATGGAACAATGAACCTTCTAGACAACATGTTCAAACTTTTTACATGGATGAAAGCGAAGTAACCAACATTATGTATTTAGAATATCTATATTGGACAAAAAAAGTTTTTTCTCCCGATAACGAAAAATATGCCAATG
>JAYUFL010000037.1:0-17753 GCA_043738745.1 Bacteroidota bacterium | reverse complement strand
ATTTTAAAACTTGTTCAAGTTTAAATTCCGATGAAAAACTTCTTTTCTTATTCATAAAAATGCCCCAAATAGTGTCTAACTTTTTGGGGCATGTCCATTTATCGGATTTTGTTTTATATAAATATTACTATCTCGAATAATTTGGAGCTTCTTTGGTAATTGTAACATTATGAGGATGACTTTCGTTGATTCCGCTGGTTGTAATCCGAACAAATTTTCCAGTTTCATGCAACGTCGGAATATTTTTGGCACCGCAATAACCCATTCCTGCTCGCAGACCGCCTATAAATTGTTGCATACTTTCGTTTAATTCTCCTTTGTAAGGAACACGACCAACAATTCCTTCTGGAACTAATTTTTTCACATCGTCTTCCACATCCTGAAAATAACGATCTTTAGATCCTTCTTGCATGGCTTCTACAGAACCCATTCCTCGATAAGATTTGAATTTTCTTCCTTCAAAAATAATGGTTTCCCCAGGAGATTCTTTAGTTCCTGCTAAAAGTGACCCTAGCATTACACAATCTGCTCCGGCGGCAATTGCTTTAGGAATATCGCCAGTATAACGAATTCCACCATCTGCAATAACTGGAATTCCAGTTCCTTTTAGAGCCGCTGCAACTTCTAAAACTGCCGAAAATTGAGGAAAACCTACACCTGCTACGATTCTAGTTGTGCAGATAGATCCTGGTCCAATTCCTACTTTTACTCCATCGGCACCATGTTCTACTAAAAATTTTGCTGCTTCGGGAGTTGCAATATTTCCAACGATAACGTCTAGATTTGGAAATTTTGATTTTACGAGTTTCAACACATCTACTACTCCTTGCGTATGTCCGTGCGCCGTATCAATAATTACTGCATCTACTCCTGCATTTACTAAAGCAGTGGCTCTTTCTAGTGCATCTGCAGTTACTCCAAGAGCTGCTGCTACGCGCAAACGTCCAAAGGAATCTTTGTTCGCAATTGGTTTTTGAGTAAGTTTGGTGATGTCTCTAAAAGTGATTAATCCAACTAATTTATAATCAGAATTTACTACTGGCAGTTTTTCTATTTTATGGCCTTGCAAGATAACTTCGGCTTCCTCTAGCGAGGTTCCCGCGGCTACTGTAACCAAGTTTTGGCTGGTCATTACTTCTATTATTGGTCGGATATTGTTTTTTTCGAAACGCAAATCTCTGTTGGTTACAATCCCTTTCAAGATTCTGTTTTCATCAACAATTGGAATTCCACCAATTCCGTATTCTTTCATGACTGCTTTTGCATCGGCAACTGTTGCGGATAATTGCAACGTTACGGGATCGATAATCATTCCCGATTCTGCACGTTTTACTTTTCTGACTTTTGCGGCTTGTTGCTCTATGGTCATATTTTTGTGCAAAACGCCAATTCCTCCCTCTTGCGCCATAGCAATTGCCATAGAACTTTCCGTAACTGTGTCCATTGCTGCGGAAACAATTGGTACATTTAATGTAATATTTCGAGAAAATTTAGATTGTATGCTGACTTCGCGAGGCAATACGTTGGAATAATTAGGAACTAATAGTACGTCATCGTATGTTAATCCTTCGCCGATAATTTTGGAGTTGTGTGCGATCATTGCAATTTGTAGTTGTAGTTAAATTGCGTGCAAATATAAGGTTTTAATTTCAGATTTTCTAAATTTAAAGTAAATTAATTTAAAGAACAAATGCCCTAGCCCAGACAGAAATGGAAAGCATTTTGAGATGGAAAGTTAGTTTTTCTTTCTAGAAAAAAGCGACCAACGGAAGCTCTTTTTCTGGATTAGAAAAACAACTTGTAATGAAAAATCTTGTAATGAATGGCTGGAAATTGCTCCTAATGAAATTCTCCAAAAAGTTTAGTGGCTTCGTTGTAAGCACTTTCGAAACTCATTGGACTGGTATTGGTATTTTCTTTTTGGGTTGTAAAATAGGACAATAATTTTTCGGTTGGCATGTTTCCGGTCAAATCATCGGTGGCCATTGGACAACCTCCAAATCCTTGAATGGCTCCGTCGTAACGTCGGCAACCTGCATGATAGGCGGCATTTATTTTCTCAAACCATTTGTCGGGAGTGGTATGCAAATGGGCTCCAAACTCTATATTTGGGTATTTTGGAATAAGATTTTTGAATAAATAATCGATAACTTCGGGGCTAGAAGTTCCAACAGTATCGGATAGCGAAAGGATTTTTACGCCCATTTTAGAGAGTTTTTCGGTCCAATTTCCAACAATTTCTACATTCCAAGGATCGCCATACGGATTTCCGAAGCCCATAGATAAATAAGCAACCACTTCCTTGTTGGTTTTATCGGCAATTTCTAAAATTTCTTGAAGTGTAACCAAACTTTCGGCAATGGTTTTGTGAGTATTTCGCATCTGGAAATTCTCTGAAATCGAAAATGGAAAACCTAAATATTGAATCTGTTTGTGTTGCGACAAAATTTCTGCGCCTTGCGTATTGGCAATAATTGCTAGTAATTTGGTTTTAGTTTGTGATAAATCGAGTTGCTCTAAAACCTGAGCGGTATCCTGCATTTGCGGAATTGCCTTGGGCGAAACGAAACTCCCAAAATCTAATGTATCAAAACCAACTCGCAATAAGGATTGGATGTACGCCACTTTCCTATCGGTTGGGATAAATGGTTTTATGCCTTGCATGGCGTCGCGCGGACATTCGATTATTTTTATTGGTTTTTCCAAGTTGCTAAGTTACTAAGTTTTTCAAGAATTAAAAAATGAAACTTAAATATTACACTTTTTGGTAATAATTTATAATATTACGTATTTCGGTAATAATTGATAATATTACGTATTTTGGTAATAATTATTAAAATAAATAAATTTGAATGCTTTTTTTGATTACTTTTGAAATATGATAACCGTAATTACTGGAGATATTGTCAATTCGAGAAAGCTACCTTCTACCAAATGGATAAGTGGTTTGAAACTGATATTGAATACTTTAGGCAAAAATCCAACAGATTGGGAAATTTATCGAGGCGATGAATTTCAATTGGAAATAAAAAATCCTGAGGAAGCCTTGAAAGTTGCCTTGCAAATAAAATCCTATTTCAGAACCTTACATCTTGATGCTAGAATGAGTATTGGTTTTGGCGAAAAAACATTTAAAACTAAAAAAATTTCCGAAAGTAACGGAACCGCCTTTGCACGCTCGGGAGAAGTTTTGGAGAATTTAAAGAAACAAAAAATTAATTTAGCGGTAAATTCTGGTAATTCAGATTTCGATGCAGATATAAATCTTAAGTTGCGATTGTGTCTGACTTTTATGGATAATTGGTTGGTTCAATCGGCGGAATTTGTACAAGTTGCTATTGAAAATCCAACACTTTCGCAGGAAGAAATTGGAGCAAAATTAGGAATCAATCAAGCAGCGGTTAGCCGAAGACGAAAACGCGCTCAGTTTGACTTGATGATGGAAACCGAAAAATATTTTCGTGAAAAAGTAAAAAACCTCAACGCATGATTATTTTTGTAAAACTACTTTTGGCACACTTGCTTGGCGATTTTTTGTTGCAGCCAACTTCGTGGGTTTTGGATAAAGAAAGTAAGAAACACAAAAGCATTTACTTGTATATTCATACTGCAATTCATGGGATTATGGCTTGGATTTTGGTAGGCGAAATGGCTTTTGGTTGGTTTGCAATGGTTTTGGCACTATTGCATGGATGTATCGATTTTATTAAATTATATTTCCAAAAAACGAAAACCAAACGCAATTGGTTTGTTATAGATCAAGCGTTGCATTTAGTTGTAATTGTTTTAATTATAAGTATTTACAAAAAACTGACTATCGACTTTGAAATTTTCAATAATGAGTTTTGGATCATTACAACTGGAATTTTGTTCCTAACAAAACCAACTTCGATAATCCTAAAAAATGTTATTTCGATTTGGACTCCAGAAAATGTTTCGGAAAACGATAGTTCGTTGCAAAACGCAGGAAATTACATTGGAATATTGGAACGCTTAATGATATTTTGCTTTTTGATAACCAATCATTTTGAAGCAATTGGGTTTTTATTGGCTGCAAAATCTATTTTTAGATTTGGTGATTTGAAAGAAGCAACCGACAGAAAACTAACCGAATATGTACTAATCGGAACATTACTAAGTTTTGGAATTGCGATATTAGTTGGTCTTTTAGCGCAGTATTTGGTATTACATTTTTGATAAAACCTCTAAATTTATTGCTTTTACCAATGCTGGTCCTTCGTAAATAAATCCTGTGTAAAGTTGCACCAAACTTGCTCCTGCATTCAATTTTTCAATTGCATCTTGTGCCGAATGAATGCCTCCTACCCCAATTATCGGAAATGATTTATTGCTTTTTTCTGATAAAAATCGGATGACTTCCGTAGATCGATTGGTTAATGGTTTTCCTGATAATCCTCCTGTTTCGAGTTTGCTTTGGGATTGCAAATTTTCTCTAGAAATGGTAGTGTTAGTTGCAATTACGCCCGCAATTTTGGTTTGATTTACAATATCGATAATATCCAAAAGTTGTTCGTTGGTTAAATCCGGAGCAATTTTTAGCAAGATTGGTTTTTGTTTTTCTTTTTGAGAATTTAGGGTTTGTAATGCCAATAACAGTTTAGTTAGCGGTTCTTTTTCCTGCAATTCGCGTAAATTTGGCGTGTTTGGCGAACTTACATTTACTGCAAAATAATCTACATAATCATACAATTGATTGAAGCAAATTTCGTAATCCTGAATGGCATTTTCGTTTGGCGTAAGTTTGTTTTTACCAATGTTTCCGCCAATTAATACCTTTTTATTTTTTTTTAATCTTGTAACAGCATCTTGAACTCCGCCGTTATTAAAACCCATTCGGTTGATGATTGCCGAATCTTTTTTGAGTCGGAACAAGCGTTTTTTTGAATTTCCGTCTTGTGGTTTTGGAGTTAATGTTCCTATTTCTATAAATCCGAATCCAAAATTGGAAAGTTCCTGATACAACTTGGCATCTTTGTCGAAACCTGCTGCTAATCCTACTGGATTTTTGAATTTTAGTCCAAAAACCTCCACTTCTAATCGGGAATCGTTTACTTCGTAAAGTGATTTGAATAGCGCTGAAAATCCTGGAATTTTGGATAAATTTCGTATTAACGAAAATGTGAAATAATGAACCTTTTCTGGATCGAACCAAAATAGTATTGGGCGAATTAAATTTTTATACATGAATGTTGTGTGTTATACAAAGATATAAAAATAGATTTTTGAAATATGAAAAATAATAGTATTTATGAAATTTGATTTAGAACAACGGGCTATATGTAATAAATTTTATAAAATAAATTATTATAACAAAATAAAACTATTGATATTTTATTCTTCTTTTTAGAATTTCTATCAGATTTAATCGTAGAGAATACGGCGGTAAAAAGTAAATCAATACATCTTTCAATTCTTATATTTTAGGTACAAAATTTTTTACATTTAATAAGAATTAAAAATTTTAAATCAAATTTCAGTAGATTAATTGTTATAATAAATTAAAATATTACTAGTCAATTTTTTAAATATAATTTATAAGAAATTGAATAAATTTATAGTTAAATTAATGAATAGTTAAGTATTTGTTAAAATAAATGATTAGATTTGTGTATTAACAAACCAAAAACAGTAAACTATTATGAAAAAAATTGCACTATTACTATTTCTGCTTCAGTTTTCATTTCTTTTTGCACAAAGAGAAATCAATGGAAAATTAACGGACAATACTGGAACTGCTCTATCTGGAGTAAATGTAACCGAAAAAGGAACTTCGAACGGAACCTCAACTGATTTCGATGGAGTCTATAAAATAAAAGTAAATGAAGGAGCCAAATTAACGTTTAGTTCTGTCGGCTATGAAAGTGCTGAAAAAAGTACCGATGGTAACACAACTATAAATGTTGTATTGGCATCTAGCGATGGCCAAGCACTTGATGATGTGGTAGTTGTTGGTACACGAACTGCACCTAGAAGCAACACAACGTCAGCTTTACCTGTTGATGTTTTGTCTGCCAAAGATTTGAATTCGACTGGTCAAGCCACTTTCGATAAGGCTTTGCAGTACAAAATACCGTCGTTCAACACAGTACAAACTCCTGTAAATGACGCAACTTCACTTTTAGATCCTTACGAAATTCGGAATATGGGGCCAAGTAGAACTTTGGTACTTATTAACGGTAAACGTAAAAACATGAGTTCACTTGTATACGTTCAAACTTCTCCAGGGCGAGGCGAAACAGGTGCTGATATTTCAGCAATACCTACCGATGCTATCGAAAGAGTAGAGATCTTGCGCGATGGTGCTTCGGCACAATATGGGTCAGACGCAATTGCGGGTGTAATGAATATTATTTTAAAGAAAAATACAGGTTTTGGTTCTACCACTTTACGAACTGGGATTACTGGAAAGGGCGATGGCGAAATGTTTGGAATTTCCTTAAACAATGGCTCGACAGTTGGTGAGAAAGGTTTTGTGAATTATACCGTAGATTTTTCGAAAGTTAATTTAGCCAATAGACCAGGAACGCTTAATGCACAAGATGAATTTAATTATTGGAGACGTTCAACTAATACACCAGCCCAAGATGCATTGCTTTTAAGTCAAGTAACAAGTTTTCTTAATTTAAAACCAGATGGAGGAAACGTTAATGGTTCGCCTGAAACCGCAGCAGCTAAATTTGAAGTAAATGGTGGAATTGATTTAAGTGATCATTCACAATTTTATTATAACGCTGCTTATGTGTACAAAAAAGTAAACTCATTTGCTAATTATAGAGCACCTTATTGGAGAAGTGCTACAGATGCTATTATCGATGGAGGAATGCCCTACTTGCCTTCTTTATATGGTAATGGAACTCCACAATCTTATATTGGATATGTCCCAACATTCGTTGGAGACTTAAATGATTATAATGCTACCATTGGATTCAAATCTAAAATAAATGATTGGAATACAGATGTGAGTATCACAACAGGGGGAAACTCTCAACTATATACGGTTTCGGACTCTCAAAATAGGTCTTTTATAGATACAAATGGTAATGGTAAACACGATTTAAACGAACTATTTGTATATACTGATAATACTCAACTTAGATATACAGGCCAAACAACTTTCAAACCAGGAGGAACTTCATTTAATCATTATGTGGGCAATATCGATATTTCAAGAATTGTTAGCGATCAATTGAGTATTGGTTTTGGTTCAGAATTTAGAACAGAAAATTTCGAAATCATTGCGGGTGACGAAGGTTCTTACACAGGTTTAGGTGCTGATTCTTTTCAGGGTAATACACCTGCAAACTCAGGAAAATTTAATCGATATAATTTAGGTGCATATTTAGATGTGGCTTTTGATGTTACCAAAGATTTCTTGATTAACGGAACGGCTCGTTACGAAAACTATAGCGATTTTGGTTCTGCAACAGTTTGGAAATTGAGTTCTAGATACAAACTTTGGGATGACAAACTAACTTTTAGAGGTTCCGTTTCTACAGGATTTAGAGCACCTTCTTTACATCAAATATATACTGAAAAATCGCAATCAACTTTCCAAGGAGGTACAATCGCAGTTACTGGAATTGTTAATAATGTTTCAACTACTGCAAGATTACTTGGTGTTCCTAAACTTACAGCAGAGAAATCTACAAATATTACTTTAGGAATTGGTTTAAAACCATTCAAAAATTTCAGTTTAACACTTGATTATTACGATATTAAAGTAAGAGACCGAATTGTTTTAGGAAATTTAGTGAATTTTGGAAGTGGCGATCAAGCATTTTTTGTAAATGCAATAGATTCTAGAACATCTGGACTCGATTTTGTTTCTAGTTATAGAAATATAGCATTAGGTGCAGGTAAGTTAGCGTTTAACTTATCTGGAAATTACACTTTAATAAATGAAAGAGTTGGCGATATAAAAAATCCTGCAAGTGTAACTGCAGTAAGTCAAACCGTGTTTAATGGTACACAAGATGCTTTGATGTTTACCTCTAGACCAAAATTCAAATATATTTTAGGATTGGATTACGAAATTGGAAAATGGGGATTATCGCTTAACAACACCATGTTTGGTCCAACAATTTTCAAAAACGCAGATTTTTCTAATGATCATTTAAGAGTAAAATTCGAAACCAAAACTGTTACCGATTTAGGAATTAATTTTTCTCCATCTAAAAAAGTAACACTTTCGTTTAACGTAAATAATATTCTGGATGTATTGCCTAAATTCAATATCGTATCAGACAAATCTGGGTTAGGTCAAAATGATATTGATAACCCTACGACATTACATGACATTACAAATGCTTTGACTTTCGATGGTCGTTATTCTCAAATGACTTATGATGGTTATCATTTTAGCCAATTAGGCAGAATGTTTAACTTGTCAATGAATTACAAGTTCTAAATTTTTAGAAGAAATTTATTTTAATGAAAAATCCTGAATGAAAGTTCAGGATTTTTTTTATTTACTCATTGTGCAAGAATGCCTGACGATTCAGAAGCGTTTCTTCGCTTTCAACATGATTATCATCTGGAACACAACAATCTACTGGGCAAACAGCGGCACACTGTGGTTCGTCGTGAAACCCTTTGCATTCGGTACATTTTCCTGGAACGATGTAATAAATATCATCCGAAATAGGAGTTTGCGCATCGTTAGAATCGACTTCGGTTCCGTCGGGCAAAACCACTTTTCCTTTTAGTTTCGTGCCGTCTTTGTAACGCCAGTCGTCAGCACCTTCATAAATTGCTGTGTTTGGACATTCGGGTTCGCAAGCCCCACAATTTATACATTCGTCTGTTATGATTATTGCCATTTTTTTTAAGATAAAAGAATAAAGATAAAAGAATAAAGATTTTACAAATAGCATAAATTAAAAAAAAGTTGAATTATAAAAAAATCAATCTATTTTCTTTTGTCTATTTTCTTTATTCTAATAACTAATATCATATTTTTGTGCAAAATTACAATCAAATCCATTCATAAGCAAATAAACAAATGTTACAAAACGAAATAAAATCTGGTTTTATCGAATTAGGGAAGTTTTTGGGTCAATTTTCGTTAGATAATTCTCTTAAAAACGAACAAATTTTAAATAATGATTTGTTTTTTGATGATTTTCTGGATTTGATAAAACTTTCGCAATCGCACAATGGTTGGTACACGCCCGAAAATGTTTTTTCTGCAATTAATTCTTGGGCAAATGCTTTAACGGAAGAAAATCTAAATAAATGGCTTTCAAAATATAATTTTCAAAATACTAAAACTAAATCCATAGGAATCATTCTCGCGGGAAATATCCCGTTGGTAGGTTTTCATGATTTTTTATCAGTTTTGATTTCTGGACATACAGTTTTGGTTAAAACATCATCGAATGACCAAAAATTAATGCCTTTTTTGGCTAAATATTTAATTTCGTTGAATGAAAATTTAAAAGATTACATCACTTTCGTGGATGGAAAACTCGAAAATTACGATGCTGTAATTGCAACAGGAAGCAACAACACGGCTCGATATTTCGAATACTATTTCAAAGACAAACCATCAATAATTCGTAAATCTCGAAATTCAGTTTGCGTACTTGATGGTTCAGAATCCAAAGAGCAAATGATTGCGCTTGGCGAAGATATTTTTAGATATTTTGGACTTGGTTGTCGCAATGTTTCTAAATTATTTATTCCTAGAAATTATAATTTCGATCAATTTTTTAACGGAATGTTTCCTTATCAAGATGTTATCAAATACGAGAAATATGCCAATAATTACGATTACAACAAAGCCGTTTTCTTGATGAGTAATTTTGCTTTATTGGATAACGAATTTCTTACAATCAAAGAAGATTCGAGTTACGCATCTCCAATTGCATCCGTTTTTTACGAGTTTTACGATGATTTAGAAATTTTAAAAATGAGATTAGAAAACGAAAAAGAACAAATTCAATGCATTGTTTCGAATAATTTAATCGAAAATTCGATTGATTTTGGTCAAACTCAAAATCCAAATCTTTGGGATTATGCCGATAATGTTGATACTTTAGAGTTTTTGATAAAGATTTAGTTCAAATAAATAAGATAAATTACTATTTCATTTTAGTACAAAAAATTTATTTGACACCTGAAATAACTTAAATCCGCCATCTTGTCATATCAATTCCCTTTTAAAACCTTAAAAACTGCCAATTTTAATATGTTTTGGTATTGGCACAAAACTTGTCATACCAGAAATAAGTTATAAAATAAGAAAACAATAAATTTAAATAATAAACAAAATGGGAAAAATCATCGGAATTGATTTAGGTACTACAAACTCTTGCGTATCTGTTATGGAAGGACAAGAAGCAGTTGTAATTCCTAATGCTGAAGGTAAAAGAACAACACCATCTATCATTGCATTTGTAGAAGGTGGAGAAATTAAAGTAGGTGATCCTGCTAAAAGACAAGCAGTTACAAACCCTACTAAAACGGTTGCATCTATCAAACGTTTTATGGGACACACTTTTTCTGAAACTACAGACGAAGCAAAAAGAGTTCCGTACAAAGTAGTAAAAGGTGACAACAACACACCACGTGTTGACATTGATGGTCGTTTGTATTCTGCACAAGAATTGTCAGCAATGACTCTTCAAAAAATGAAAAAAACTGCGGAAGACTATTTAGGTCAAACCGTTACAGAAGCAGTTATTACTGTTCCTGCATATTTTAACGATGCACAACGTCAAGCAACTAAAGAAGCGGGAGAAATTGCTGGTTTGAAAGTAATGAGAATCATCAATGAACCAACTGCTGCTGCTTTGGCTTATGGATTGGATAAAAAAGGTGTTGATCAAAAAATCGCAGTTTACGATTTAGGTGGTGGTACTTTTGATATTTCTATTCTTGAATTAGGAGATGGAGTTTTCGAAGTATTGTCAACAAATGGTGACACGCACTTGGGTGGAGACGATTTTGACCAAACAATCATTGACTGGTTGGCAGATGGTTTCAAAGCCGAAGAAGGAATCGATTTGCGTTTGGATCCAATGTCTTTGCAAAGAATTAAAGAAGCGGCTGAAAAAGCAAAAATCGAGTTGTCTAGTTCTGCTGAAACAGAAATCAACTTGCCTTATGTTACTGCTACGGCTTCAGGACCAAAACACTTGGTTAAAAAATTATCAAGAGCACAATTCGAAAAATTGTCTGATACTTTAGTAAAACGTTCTATGGAGCCAGTTGCTAAAGCGTTGAAAGATGCAGGTTTATCTACATCTGACATTGACGAAGTTATCTTGGTTGGTGGTTCTACGAGAATGCCAAGAATTGCAGACGAAGTTGAAAAATTCTTTGGTAAAAAAGCATCTAAAGGAGTAAATCCTGATGAAGTTGTGGCTATTGGAGCAGCTATTCAAGGTGGCGTTCTTTCTGGAGATGTAAAAGATGTATTGTTGTTAGACGTTACACCTTTATCATTAGGAATCGAAACTATGGGTGGCGTTATGACAATCTTGATTGAATCTAACACAACTATTCCAACTAAAAAATCACAAATATTCTCAACTGCTGCCGATTCTCAACCAACTGTTGAATTACACGTTCTTCAAGGAGCAAGAGCTATGGCTGTTGATAACAAAACAATTGGTCGTTTCAACTTAGATGGTATTCCACCAGCACCAAGAGGTGTTCCACAAATTGAAGTAACTTTTGATATTGATGCTAATGGTATCATCAAAGTTTCTGCAACTGACAAAGGAACTGGTAAATCTCACGATATTCGTATCGAAGCTTCATCTGGATTGACTTCAGAAGAAATCGAAAGAATGAAAAAAGATGCTGAAGCAAATGCTGGAGCAGATAAAATCGCTAGAGAAAGAGTTGAAAAAATCAATGAAGCAGACAGTTTGATTTTCCAAACTGAAACACAATTGAAAGAATTGGCAGATAAAATAACTGACGAGCACAAAACGGCTATCGAATATGCTTTGACAGAATTGAGAATGGCACATGGATCTCAAGATTTGGAAGCGATTCAAAAAGGATTGGACAACGTTAATGCAGCTTGGAAAACAGCTACGGAAGCAATGTACGCACAAGGAGAACAAGGTCAAGCAGCACAGCCACAAGCTGAAACGCAAGGAGACGATGTTCAAGATGTAGAATTTGAAGAAGTTAAATAAGACGTTTAGATAATAGACGAATAGATTTTAGATTAAACCGAGTAAGGAATTACTCGGTTTTTTTTATTTTAATTAATTTTGCCAAAAATGGTCACTATTATTTAATAAAAATTTCACATTAAACATTTGTATATACAAACAAATAAAGATTACTTTTGTTTAACTTAAATCAAAAAAAATGAACATTACATTAGCACAAGCAGAAAAAGCAATTGCAGTTGCAAAAGCAAAAGCAGTAGAATTAGATACTAAAATGAATATTTCGATTGTAGATGCTGGGGCAAACCTTTTGGCATTTGCAAGAATGGACGGTGCTTGGTTAGGATCGGCTGATATTTCATTGAAAAAAGCTAAAACTGCCCGTTTCTTCGATTTCCCTACAGGAGTAATCGGAAGCCTTTCTCAACCTGGAGGATCTTTATTTGGAATCGAACATTCTAACGGTGGATTAATTTCATTTCCTGGTGGAATTCCAATAAAAAATGCTGCTGGCGATGTTATTGGAGCAATTGGAGTTAGTGGAAGTTCCGTAGAAAACGATCATGTGGTTGCCGAAGCTGGTGCAAATTCTATCTAAATCTAAAATAAATAAACGAAATTTAGAAAACCGAGTAAAAAATTGCTCGGTTTTTTTACTTTACAAAATAAAAAAATAAGATTTACAACTATAATTAGAGGGGTGATTTAATTAATTTCTTTTTTGGAATTCGAAGTAACAAAAGTAATCCAACAAAGAAAAATAGTCCTAAAAAAACAATAGCATTTCGCATTGATCCTGTTACTTGATCAATGATTCCATAAATAGACATTCCGATTACGATTCCAATTTTTTCGGTAACATCATAAAAACTAAAAAACGAAGCCGTGTCTTCGGTTTCGGGTAAAAATTTAGAATAGGTAGAACGTGCCAAAGCCTGAATTCCGCCCATAACCAAACCTACAAACCCAGCAGTGATGTAAAAATGAATTGGTAACGTTACAAAATAGGCACAAAAACAAATTACAACCCAAACTCCGTTTATAAAAACTAGTGTTGGAATATTTCCGAATTTTTTAGATGCTTTTGATGTTAAAACTGCTCCTAAAATAGCTACAATTTGAATTACTAAAATACTAATTATCAACCCCATTGTTTTTTGCGAATCCGACTCCCAACTTACTTCTTTTTCGCCAAAATAGGTCGCTACAAGCATTACGGTTTGAACTGCCATACTAAAAACAAAAAAGGCAATAAGATATCGTTTTAGTTCTAAATTCTGAAACAATTGATTTTTTACTTTTACTAATTCATGAAAGCCGTTAAACAAAATTTTGCTAGTAACTTTGTGATTACTGCTATTTCCTTTCGGTAAATAATAAAACGTGTATTGACTAAAAACTAACCACCAAATACCTGTTAATCCGAACGACAAACGCATGGCATCAATGGCATCTTGACCTTCTTTTCCGATGATAATAAATAAACATAAAACCAACAAAATAACGCTTCCAATATAACCCATGGAATATCCTTTAGCACTCAAACCATCTTGTTGTTCCTTGAAAGCAACATCTGGCAAATACGAATTATAGAAAACCAGACTTCCCCAAAAACCAATTAATCCAAAAAAATAAAAAAATAGTCCAACATAAATATGTTGCAAATCAAACCAATATAAACCAATACAAGAAAAAGATCCTATGAAACAAAACAACTGTAAAAATCGTTTTTTGTTTCCAATATAATCCGCAATGCCTGAAAGGATTGGCGAAATTATGGCTACAACTAAAAATGCAAATGATGTAATAAAACTAATAAGTGCTGTATTACTCATTTTGGTTCCAAAAACAGCAATTTCGTGATTGAATTTAAACAATAATCCATAAAAAATAGGAAATATTGCCGACGAAATTACCAATGGATAAACCGAGTTTGCCCAATCATAGAATGCCCAAGCATTCAATAATTTTTTACTTCCTTTTGGTAAATGATTCATAAGTTAGATTTTATTGATGCAAATATAAAAAGAAAAGTCACTTCTATCGAAATGACTTTGTATTTTATTTCTTCATTATTTTATTTAAAAACCACACCAAATTTTCGAGCCTCGGCTTTTGCAGATGGCAATAATTCTTTTAAAGCTGCTATTCTCGTAGCATCAGATGGATGCGTACTCATGATTTCTGGTGGTGCTTTTCCTGCCGAATTTGCCGACATTCGTTCCCAAAGTGCTACGGCATTATCGGGATTATAACCCGCAATTGCCATCAAGGTTAATCCTATTTTATCGGCTTCGCTTTCGTGACTTCTACTAAACGGAAGCATCACTCCTACTTGGCTTCCTGCTCCATAGGCTTGCATAATCATTTGTTGTGTTTCTGGGCTTTTGTTTCCAACTGCTACGCCAATAGCCACTCCGCCAAGCTGTTGCAATAACCCAGCACTCATACGCTGTTGCCCATGATTGGCAAGTGCATGCGAAACTTCGTGTCCCAAAACGGCAGCTAAACCTGCATCGTCTTTTGTAATAGGTAAAATGCCTGAGTAAACCACAATTTTCCCACCAGGCATGCACCAAGCGTTTATTTCTTTGCTTTCTACCAATTTATATTCCCATTTATAATTGTCTAAATAGCCTTGTTTTCCGTTAGCATTTAGCCATTTTTCTGCGGCTATTTTTATTTTTGTTCCAACTAATTCTACACGTTTTGCATCGGTCGTTCCAGAAATTACTTTGTTTTCGGACAAAAATTGACCATATTGTGCAAATGCCGACGGAAAAATTTCGCTATCGGGCACCAAAGCCATTGTTTTTTGTCCTGTAAATGGATTTGTTGCGCAAGAAACGGCTATTGCTAAAAATCCAATTCCTAAAATTATTTTATGCGTTTTCATTGTTATGTGTTTTTAATTTTAATCAAATTTAATAAAAATATCATCTTTCTCAAAACTAAAATTTAAGTCTTTTTTAAATCCAAAATCTTATCTTTGCTTTTTTAGAAAAACAATGTTAGAAAACGATAATAATATCGAGGTTCAAGGCGCACGTGTTCATAACCTCAAGAATATAGACATCTCAATTCCTCGCGAAAAATTGGTGGTTATCACTGGGCTTTCGGGATCAGGAAAATCATCTTTGGCTTTCGACACGATTTATGCTGAAGGACAACGCCGATATATCGAAACTTTTTCGGCTTATGCAAGACAATTTCTTGGCGGATTAGAACGACCAGATGTTGATAAAATCGATGGACTTTCGCCAGTTATTGCTATAGAACAAAAAACAACTTCTAAATCGCCACGTTCGACAGTTGGAACCATTACCGAAATTTATGATTTCTTACGTTTATTATTCGCTCGTGCAGCCGATGCATACAGTTACAACACTGGCGAAAAAATGGTTTCGTACAACGATGACCAAATTAAAGATTTAATTACTAGTAATTTTCTAGGTAAAAGAATCAATATTTTGGCACCTGTTATTCGTGCACGAAAAGGGCATTATGCCGAATTATTCCAGCAAATAGCCAAACAAGGTTTCTTGAAAGTTCGAATAAATGGAGAAGTAAAGGACATTACGGCTGGAATGAAACTCGATAGATACAAAACACATGACATCGAAATTGTAATCGATAGAATTGCTGTTGATGAAACCGAAGAAATCGCCAAAAGATTATCCGAAAGTATTAAAACTGCCATGTATCACGGCGAAAATGTATTGATGGTTTTAGAACAAGATTCGAATGAAATTCGGTTTTTTTCTAGAAATTTAATGTGCCCAACAACTGGAATTTCCTATCAAAATCCGGAACCGAATTTATTTTCGTTCAATTCGCCAAAAGGTGCTTGTCCAGATTGTAATGGTCTAGGAACAATTAACGAAATCAATATCAAAAAAATAATTCCGAATCCAAAATTGTCTATAAAAGCAGGCGGATTTGTGCCATTGGGCGAATATAAAACAACTTGGATTTTTAAGCAATTAGAAATTATTGGCGAAAAATTCGGATTCAAAATTACCGACTCAATCGAAACTATCTCCGAAGAAGCAATGGAAATGATTTTGAATGGTGGCAAAGAAAAATTCTCAGTAACTTCAAAAACGGCTGGCGTTACCAAAGAATACAAAATTGAATTCGAAGGGATTTCGCATTTCATAAAATCGCAACACGACGATTCAGGCTCATCATCATTAAAACGTTGGGCAAAAGAATTTATGGACGAAGTAAATTGTCCTACTTGCGAAGGTTCACGGCTGAAAAAAGAATCGCTTTATTTTAAAATAAACGAACAAAATATCGCCGATTTATCTAATATGGATATTTCAGATTTAACCGCTTGGTTTAAAGATTTAGACAATCATTTATCTGACAAACAGAAACTTATTGCGAGCGAAGTCATTAAAGAAATCAAAGACCGATTGAATTTTTTGATGAATGTTGGTTTAGAATATTTGGCAATTTCCCGAAGTTCGAAATCACTTTCTGGTGGCGAAGCGCAACGCATTCGTTTGGCTACGCAAATTGGTTCGCAATTGGTTGGTGTTTTATATATTCTAGATGAGCCAAGCATTGGTTTGCACCAACGTGATAATGAAAAACTAATTCATTCCTTGGAACAATTGCGAGATATTGGCAACTCGGTTATTGTAGTCGAACACGACAAAGATATGATTGAACGTGCCGATTATGTAATTGATATTGGTCCAAAAGCAGGAAAATATGGTGGCGAAATTATCAGTAAAGGAACGCCTGCAGAGATTTTGAAACATGACACAATAACCGCTCAATATATGAACGGTAAAATGAAATTCGAAATTCCTAAAAAACGTCGTGAAGGCAACGGAAAATTCTTAAAATTGACTGGTGCAACTGGAAATAATTTGAAGAACGTTTCGATAGAATTACCTTTGGGTCAATTAATTTGCGTTACAGGCATTTCTGGTTCAGGAAAATCAACTTTGATAAATGAAACCCTCTACCCTATTTTGAATGCCTTTTATTTTAATGGTGTCAAAAAACCAAAACCGTACAAAAAAATTGAAGGTTTAGAACATATTGACAAAGTTATCGATATTGACCAAAGTCCGATTGGACGAACACCACGTTCTAATCCAGCGACTTATACCGAAGTTTTTACCGAAATTAGAAATCTGTTTACCATGACTTCCGAAAGTATGATTCGGGGTTATAAAGCAGGACGTTTTAGTTTTAACGTCAAAGGCGGACGTTGCGAAACCTGCGAAGGTTCTGGAGTTCGAACCATAGAAATGAGTTTTTTACCCGATGTTTATGTAGAATGCGAAACTTGTCAAGGCAAGCGTTTTAACAGAGAAACATTGGAAATACGTTTCAAAGGGAAATCGATTTCTGATGTTTTGAACATGACAATTGACGAAGCAGTTCCGTTTTTCGAATTGATTCCAAAAATTTACCGAAAAGTAAAAACGTTGCAAGATGTAGGTTTGGGTTACATTACTTTGGGGCAACAATCTACAACACTTTCTGGTGGCGAAGCACAACGCATCAAACTTGCTGGCGAATTGTCTAAAAAAGATACTGGAAATACTTTTTACATTCTCGACGAACCCACAACAGGCT
>JAYUFL010000036.1:0-2353 GCA_043738745.1 Bacteroidota bacterium | reverse complement strand
GAAAAACTACGCTTTCTCGACAACTTGCGGAGCATTTCGATACCGTTTGGATTCCTGAGTTCGCAAGGCAGTATCTCGAGAATAAACTACAAAACCATCACGAAACTTGCATGCCCGAAGACATGTTACCTATTGCAATTGGACAAATCAGACTCGAAAATGAAGGTTTAAATACGGCAAATAAATTTCTGTTTTGCGACACCAACTTGATGGTTACCAAAGTATATTCCGAAATTTATTACAATTTTTGTGATCCGATATTAGATAAAAATGCAAAAATGCACGAATACGATTTGTTTTTTTTGACGGATATTGATTTGCCTTTTAAGAATGATATTTTGCGTGATTCCAAAGAATATCGTGATAAATCTTTTGGTATTTTCGAAAACACATTAATAGACAATAACAAACCTTATATTTTGCTTTCTGGGACCGAAAAAATTCGCTTGAAAAATGCTATTTTGATTATCAATGATTTATTAAAAGCGAAAGAAATGGGGTTTTCGTCTCACGATTTTGTACAAATTTATAAGCAAAGCATTTCTATTGAAAGTATAAAAAATCAATTGCAGATTTTTAGAAACGGAATTCCAAAAACAATACTCGAAAAACCAGCAACTCTAAACGATGGTATAGTAGTTTTATCGGACAACCAATTCGAGGAATTTGCAATGTGTTTTGATTCTAAAAAAGAAAACCTAAAACTCGAAAAATTTGTTCCAGCATCGGGGGCAGCGAGTCGAATGTTTAAATTTTTGAGCGAATTTTTGAATGATTTCAGTTTAGAAAATGAAACAATAAATGGATATATTAACAGAAAAAATGCTACCGATTTAACGATTTTTTTAGCAGGAATGGAAAAATTTCCTTTTTTTAATGATGTTGATATTCAATTGAGAACCAAATATTCTGATTTTAATTCTTGGACAAGAGATAAAAAAAATTATCATTTTATTAGGTATTTACTTGATTCTAATAGTTTAGATTTCGCCAATAAACCAAAGGCAATTTTGCCTTTTCATAAATATTTGAGCCATATTGCAACGCCAATCGAAGAACATTTAATCGAAAGTGCATTTTATGCGACATCTCAAAATATCTCGAATTTACATTTTACAGTTTCCGAAAATCATCAGCACAGTTTTGAATCAATTTTAAATGAAATAACACCAAAAATCGAATCGAAAGCGAACACTAAAATCAACATAAATTTTTCATATCAAAATAAAAGAACAGATACAATTGCAGTTGATTTGAATAACAAACCGTTTCGAGACGATGCTGGAAAACTTGTTTTTAGACCTGGTGGACATGGTGCATTGATTGATAATTTGAATAATCTCGATGCCGATGTTGTATTTGTTAAAAACATCGATAATATAATTCAAAATCATATAGAATTAATTACAATGTACAAGAAAGCATTGGCAGGAATCTTGTTAGAACTTCAAAATCAGATTTTTGCGTATTTAATACAGATAGAAGATAACAAAATACAAGAATTTGATATCGAAAAAATTATTGTTTTTGCAAATAGAAAACTTAATATAGAAATTATTGATGATTTTGATAAATATACTTTCGAGAATAAAATAATATATATAATACAAATCCTAAATCGACCAATTAGGGTTTGCGGAATGGTAAAGAATGAGGGTGAATCTGGTGGTGGACCATTTTGGATTCGTGGAACAAAGGGCAAAATTTCGTTGCAAATTGTCGAAGCATCTCAAGTCGATTTACTAGATGAAAATCAACAAAGCATCTTAAAAAACGCAACACATTTCAATCCAGTTGACTTGGTTTGTGGTTTGAAAGACTATTCTGGCTCGAAATTTGATTTATCAAAATTCGTAAATCACAATCGTGGTTTTGTAGTCGAAAAAAATAAAAATGGCAAAGATTTAAAAGCATATGAATTACCAGGATTATGGAATGGTGCTATGGCAAAATGGATTTCGATTTTTGTCGAAGTTCCATTAATAACGTTTAATCCAGTAAAAACTGTAAACGATTTACTGAAACCTTCACATCAACCGCAATAATCTTGGATACCGAAAAAATTATATCAGAACTCACATTCAAAGCCGTTCGCAGTAGTGGTGCAGGCGGACAAAACGTAAATAAGGTTTCGTCGAAAGTAGTTTTGACTTTTGATTTACAAAATTCTAAAGTACTTTCTGAAGACGAAAAATTACTTCTAGGAACTAAAATTGCCTCTAGACTAACTTCAGAAAATATTCTAATTTTAAATTGCGATGAAGATCGAAGTCAACTCAAAAACAAATCAATCGTAATTAAAAGATTTCTCGACATTATTAAAAACGCACTATTAATTCCAAAAAAACGAAAA
>JAYUFL010000035.1:0-2368 GCA_043738745.1 Bacteroidota bacterium | reverse complement strand
TTCCAAGTACAAAACCAACTTTAAAGTTTGCCTAAAACCCCAATTGCGCCAAACCGCTGTTAACTGCCGTATTTTTACGTCAGTTGAATTTTACTTTTATGTTTTTAATATTTTTTAATCTGCACACAAGATACGCTTTTTATTTTCAGTTCTTCTCCAACTTTTTTCAGTAATCCAGTTTTAATATTCCGTTTAAATACAAATACATTTCCACTAATTGTGTTTGTTGCGATTAGAAATTTTCCTGTTTCGTCAATCGCAAATATTCTTGGATGTTCGCCTAAAGTTGATTGATAACCAATATTTGTAAGTTTTCCGTCATTTTGAATTGCAAATATTGCAATATTATTTTCTTCTCCACGATTAGATGCATACAAATATTTTCCATCGGGTGAAATGTGGATATCGGAACTTTCAAAATCTTCTTTATGTTTTTTGGAATGTGTATTTATTCTTTGAATACTATCTAATTTTCCATTTTCATATTTATACACATTTACAGTTCCGCTTAATTCTTCAACACAATATGCAAATTTTCCGTTTGGATGAAATGTAAAATGTCTTGGTCCGCTTCCCAAAGTTGTTTTTGTGAATGGTTTTTCAGCAACTTGCAAAGGTTCACTTTTTTCGTTTTCAAATTTGAAACATCTAATTTTGTCTGCGCCTAAATCTGGAAAAAAAACATAATCAAAGTTTGGCGAAAAAATAGTCGAATGAATATGCGAACGATCTTGTCTTTCTGTATTTATGCCTCCTTCAGAAAATTGAATGTTTTGAGCAATTGGATTTATAGTTCCGTTTTCAGAAATTGGATAAACCGAAACGCTTCCTTCGGTATAATTTCCGTTAATTAACCATTTTCCATTTTTGTGAACCGTTACAAAAACTGGATTTTCGCCACCACTTTTCTGACTATTTATAAAATTTAGCGTTTTATTTTCGGGATTAAATTCAAAACTACTTACGCTTCCAGCATTTTTAGTTTTACTTTCTGTACACGCAAATAAATATTTTCCGTTTGGCGACAAAGTTAAAAACGATGGATTTAGAAAATCTTTTGCAGTAGTTACTTTTGATAATTTTCCGCTAACTGTGTCTAATTGATAAACATAAATTCCTTCGGTTGTTTTGTCACGATTAAATGAACCAAAAAAAACATAAGTTTTTTGCGAATAAATATTTAGGCAAACAAAAAATGTGATAATAATTAGTATTTTCTTTTTCAATTTCTTCTTTAGTTGTTTGTTTTTGAGGTTTTTTGGCAAAATGGCAGTTAACGTCTCGTGGCTTGGCGTCAGTTGGGGATTTGGTAAGCCAAATGTATAAATTAAAGACTAAACTTCCAAGTACAAAACCAACTTTAAAGTTTGCCTAAAACCCCAATTGCGCCAAACCGCTGTTGGCAGTAGTTGTTTTTAAATGATTTAGTCGTTTAAAAATTCCAAAATGTATTTATTCATTACTGTTTTCTGCTTTTTTGTTGCATTATCTGTCATATCATTATGAATAGTATTTTTAAGTTTAACTATTTTTATTTTAAACTTTTTTTGTTCTTCGATTTTTGGTAAAACTCCTTCGTCAGCAATTTGGTCGCTAGATCGCAATGAATAAATTTTTGGTTGTGACGTTTTTGGAAATTCTACTCTTCGATTATCAAGAGAAATTATTTTATCTACTAAATTCGGATATTTTTGAGCAAATAACATAGTTATATCTCCGCCATTTGAATGCCCAATTAAGATTAAATGTTTGTAATCTAATTCTGGATTTATTTTTTTGAATTCATTTATAGCAAACATTATATTTTCACAACCTCTATCCCAAATCGGTTTTCTCAAAACTTTCAAATCCCCACTTGTTGGTAATAATTCATCAGTTGGTAATTCATTTTGAATACTAATTACAAAGTAACCTTTTGATGCTAAATTTTCAGTTAAGAATGAATAATATTTATTTGTACCAAGTTTATTTTGATTATAACAATGACTTAAAATTACAACTTTTTGATTTTCAATTTTTTCATTTGTTTTTGGTAAATATAAAGCAACAGGAATATTTCTGTTTCTAGATTTGTCAAATAAGTTTATGCTATCAAATTTTATTTCATAATTTTTAGTTGCAAGTTTTGAATTCGACAGTTTTACGTTTGATGCGCAACTAGTTAAAAATAACACCAGTAATATTTTCAAATAAATCTTCATATCTTTATTATTTCAGTTCAGTTTTTCGGCAATTACTGCCAACGTCTCGTGGCTTGGCGTCAGTTGGGGATTTGGTTAGCCAAATGTATAAATTAAAGACCAGACTTCCAAGTACAAAACCAACCTATGAGTTTGCCTAAAACCCCAATTGCGCCAAACCGCTGTTG
>JAYUFL010000034.1:0-2376 GCA_043738745.1 Bacteroidota bacterium | reverse complement strand
ATTCTGAATTAATAAAAAAACCTAAAATTGTCAATTGTCCGTTCTAAAAACAAAAATATGACTCCAGATAAAAAGATTAAAAAAATAATAGATGATCTAGGAATTTCAACAGAAATACAGGCAAAGGCTATGAATTTAACCGTTCAAACAGTTTATAATAAACAAAACGAGAAAGTTATAACAGACAAATTCAACGAAAAAAACTATAAAAATTTAGTAAATTACATCAAAGAAAAAATAAAAAAATTATGAAACTATTTATAGGTAAACTAATAAAAGCCAAATGGGACGGTCAAACTTCTAAAATTATTTATATTGAAAACAACATTGTAACTTATGAGTGTTTAAGTTATAAAAACAAACATTCAATAAATGGCTATTTTCAAAATACCTTTGAAATTATTAAACAACATTTTATTGAAATAGTAGAGTAAAAAAAACCATTTTTGACTAATTACAGACTAAATTAAAAATAAAAAACCGCTAACTAATTGTAAATTAATAGTTAACGGTTTTTTTTTGTGACCGCGGCAGGGTTCGAACCTGCAACCATCAGAGCCGAAATCTGACATTCTATCCAGTTGAACTACGCAGCCATTTTGATGTTTGATTTACGATATTGGGTATTTTGTGTAACAAATAGTGTAACTCAAATATAATTTTAAACTAATAATTTTTTAACAATTGCCGAAATCACCTTTCCTTCGGCCTGTCCACCAATTTGCGCGGATGCTAGACTCATGACTTTGCCCATAGATGCAATTCCAGATGCACCAGTTTCTGCAATTATTTTGGCAACTACTATTTCAATTTCGGACTCGGAGAGTTGTGCTGGCAAGAATTTTTCGATTACTACAATTTGAGCCAATTCTGGTGCTGCAAGATCAGGGCGATTTTGTGTGGTAAAAATCTCATAACTGTCTTTTCGCATTTTTACTAAACGCTGCAAGATTTTTATTTCGTCTTCTTCGGAAATTTCTTCTTTGCTACCCGTTGCAGTTTGTGCTAATAATATTTCGGATTTTATGGCACGAAGTGCTTCTAATGCTACAGTATCTTTGGATCTCATGGCATTTTTAATTTCGTCCATGATGGTGATTGATAAACTCATTTCTTAGATTTTTATGTTTAGAGAAGAAAGATTAATAAAATGAAGAAACAAAATTTTATGGGCTTTATTATCTTGTCTCTTTTATTCCTTCTTTTATATTGATTTTTTTGACAAAAGTTTGAAACGTATAGATATAAATATTTCTAAATTTCGAATACAAATATAATAAAAAAACCCGAAAATTATTATATTTTCGGGCTAATTTTGGTTTAGTCTGACTAATCAACGCTATCGTGCAAAAACGAATTATTGCTACGCAATTGCATATCATTATTGCTATCTGTACCCACAGAAATTCGTGAATTTGAGTTGTTTGTTGGTATATTTGTCAAATCAATTCCCGAACGCTTGTAGGCTGGTTCTTTTTCGTATTCGTCGATTTTTGATGCGTTGTTGTGGAATTTATAATTAAATTCTTTTAATTTTTTGCGACGTTCGTCGGCTCTCATTTTCATGTTTTCTTCAATCGACATTTCCATTGGCGAAACATCACTACTAGGTCTGAAAGTTGTAGTTTGCTCCACTTCTTTCATTGTGATGTTTAACTCTTCGGCAACTGGCTCTTCGATAATTATAGGTTTTGATGCTACTAATTTTTCTTCAATATCCATGTATTCTTCAAGCGAATATTTTACGATTCCGTTTTGATTTACTTCGGTAATCGGAACAATATGAACCGCTTCGTTTACTTTGATATTACGCGTTTCGTTTGTTAATTCAAAAAGAATTTTATTATCTTCGATTTCAACTTCTTGGTCAGTATTTGTTAATGGTGCATCGAAAAGAAATGTAATTTGATCGTCGAATTTTGGTTGAACTACTTCAAATTCTACTACTTTATCGAAAATATCCGAATTAGTTATCGAAAAATCTATTTCTTTTATTGGCGATACAATTTCGAAACTAACGTCGATATTCTTCATAAATTCTGTCATAACCATCAATTCGTTTTCATTGATTACAACAGGTTCTGTTTGTTCCTCAATTAAATTAAAAACTACTTTTTCGTTGGTGTTAACTGTTTTTTGTAGATTTTCGAACTGAAAAGAATTAACTATTTTTTGAGACAAATTATGTTCTAATTTTTGTTCGTCTTCAAGAGAATGAATAATTTTTTTAGGTTCCGTATTTACGATTACATTTTGTTGTTCTACATCAAAACCAGTTGCAATTATTGTTACCGCAATAGAATCTGACAAAGTATCATCTTCGCCAACTCCCATAATTATATTTGCATTATGACCTGCTTCGGTTTGAATATAATC
>JAYUFL010000033.1:0-6663 GCA_043738745.1 Bacteroidota bacterium | reverse complement strand
CATTAACTTCTTTGGCTTTGTTTGCGGCGTATGTAACGTTTACAGGAATCGACGGAATTAATATTTTTAAAGCGCCAGTTTTGGCAATGTTGTTTATTGGTGGAATGATTCCAGTAGTTTTCTCAGCATTGGCAATGAATTCTGTTGGAAAAGCCGCTATGGATATGGTGTATGAAGTACGTCGTCAGTTCAAAGAAATTCCAGGAATTATGGAAGGAACTGGAAAACCAGAATACGCAAAATGTGTAGATATTTCTACAAAAGCCGCTTTACGCGAAATGATGTTACCAGGAATTATGACTATCGGTTTCCCAATTGCAATTGTGCTTTTAGGTAAATTGGTTTACATGAATGATGCTAATGCAAATGCTATCGTTGCCGAAATGTTGGGTGGATATATGGCTGGAGTTACCGTTTCTGGTGTACTTTGGGCAGTTTTCCAAAACAACGCTGGTGGTGCTTGGGACAATGCTAAAAAATCTTTCGAAGCAGGAGTTATGATCAATGGCGAAATGACCTATAAAGGTTCGGATGCACACAAAGCAGCAGTAACTGGAGATACTGTTGGAGATCCATTTAAAGATACTTCTGGACCATCGATGAATATTTTAATAAAATTGACTTGTTTAATTGGATTGGTAATTGCTCCGATTTTAGGAAATGGTTCTCATTCTGAAGGAACGAAAGCCGCTTGTTGCACAACAGAAATGGTGTCAGAATCTAAATGTTCTATGGACGAATGTGCCAAAATGACCAAAGAAGAATGTCTAGAAATGTGCAAAGAAAAAGGTTGCAACGAAGCAGAAACTGCAACTTGCATGGCAAGATATGATGTTGATGGAAAGTTTATTGGAGATGCAAAAACAAGTGCACAAACCATGAAACCAGAAGTTGATGCTGATGGAAATTATGTTTCGAGCGTTGGAGAAAAAGCAAATGTAACTTTATCAAATGGAACCGTAATTGTATCTGGATCGGAATCAACGGAATTCAAACTAAATTCTTTTTTAAGTAATTCTAATTCAAAAGTAAGCGAAGATAAGACTCAAGGTTGGATTTCTTTAGACAGAACTTATTTTAAATCAGGCAAATCTGAATTATTAGAATCATCTAAAGTTCAATTAGATAATTTGGCTGCAATTTTAAGATTATATCCAAATGCAAAAGTAAAAATTGGTGGTTATACTGATAATACAGGTGCTGCGGATTTAAACAAAAAAATTTCCGATTCTCGTGCAAAATTAGTAATGGCAGAATTAGTTAAACTTGGAGTAAAAGCAGACAATATGAAATCAGAAGGGTATGGTTCTGAACATCCAATTTGTAATGCTAACGATACCGACATTTGCAAGGCTCAAAACAGAAGAGTAGATATTCGAGTTACTGCAAAATAGTTTTTTATAATATTTCTTGAAACGCTCCGATTTATCGGAGCGTTTTTTTTATATTTATAAAATGAATGAAATAAAATTTTTAGATAAACTGGCAAAAATAATAATCGATAAATATTCGAAAAATTTATCAAATACAATTATTATTCTTCCAAACAAAAGAGCAAAAATATTCTTAATTGAGGCTTTAAAAAATCAAGTTGAAAATAATATTTTGTCTCCAGAAATTATTGCAATCGAAGATTTTATTCAAGATATTTCAGAAATCAGAACAATAGATCCTATCGAATTACTGTTCGAATTCTATCAGGTTTATTTATCTATAACCGACAAAAAGAACCAACAAGAATTCGAATTATTTGCAAATTGGGCAAAAACTTTACTACAAGATTTTAATGAAATTGACAGGTATTTATTAGAACCAAATCATGTGCTTTCTTATTTAAAGGATATAGAAGATATTAAAAAATGGGGAATCGAGGTCGAAAACAAAACAAAACTTCTGGAAAATTATATAGATTTCTGGAAATTATTACCTAAATATTACAAATCGTTTTACGAGCATTTACTCAAAAAAGGAATTGGTTACCAAGGTTTGATATATCGTGAGGCTGTCAATAATTTAGAAAATTTTTCTAAAACAATTCAATCTAAAAAATTTATTTTCGCAGGATTCAATGCTTTGAATCAATCAGAAGAAAAAATAATACAATATTTAATTTTAAAAGATTTGGCAGAGATTTTTTGGGATGCCGACCAAAATTTCCTTAATGATCCTTTTCATGATGCTGGATTGTTTATAAGAAGATTCAAATCGAATTGGAAACATTATAAATCAAACCCTTTCGAATGGATTGTCGATGATTTTTCGAAAACTAAAAACATACAGATAATTGGAACACCAAAAACTATTGGTCAAGCCAAAATTACGGGTAGCATAATCGAAAAAATTCAACTTGAAAATCCAAATTCAACCTTAAATAATGTCGCTATTGTACTTGGCGAAGAGAATTTATTGGTGCCGCTTTTATACGCTTTGCCTGCAACTGTGGGCGCATTGAACATTACAATGGGTTATTCTGGAAAGAACAATCCTGCGCAGATTTTGATTGCTAAATTGTTCAAAATGCATACCAATGCTTTGTCTAGAAATGCCAATAATTATGTGTTTTATTACAAGGATGTTTTAGATATTCTAACCCATCCTTTGATTGAGCCTTATGCTAGAACAAATCAATTGGTGCAAATTATCAATAGAAATAATTATACGTTTATAACACACAAAAAACTATTAGAACTGAATGAAAATGCTAATAATTTATTTGATTTATTATTTAAAAAATGGGAAAACGGTTCTGTTGCCGTTTTAGAATTGATCTTGAATTTACTGCAAACCATAAAACAAAATTTAAGCAACGATAACGAAGAAGATAAAATTACTAAAGCATTTGTTTATTCGATTTTCAAAGTCATTAATAAACTTATAAATTATTATTCTAAACATTCGAATATTGATAAAATTGAAACTTTACATGCCATTTACAAGCAAATAATCGAATTAGCAGAAGTATCATTCGAAGGCGAACCATTAAACGGTTTGCAAATAATGGGCGTATTAGAAAGTCGGGTTCTAGATTTCGAAACCGTGATTGTAACTTCTATGAATGAAGGCAAATTTCCAGCAGGAAAATCAATGAATTCTTTTATTCCGTATGATGTGAAACGAGAATTGGGTCTGCCAACTTATAAAGAAAAAGATGCCATTTACACGTATCATTTTTATCATTTGCTACAACGCGCCAAAAACATTTATTTGCTGTATAACACTGAAAATGATGGTCTTGATGGTGGCGAAAAATCAAGATTTATTACGCAACTTGAAGTCGAAAAACAGCCGAATCATATTCTAACTCACGAAATTTATAACGCTATTTTGCCCGAAATTGCATACAAGTCAATGGTAATTCCAAAATCCGAAAGTGTGATGTTACGTTTAAAAGAAATTTGTGAATCGGGTTTTTCACCTTCGGCTTTAACGAGTTATATTCGTAACCCTATAGATTTTTATTTTCAAAAAATATTGCGCATCAGAGAAGTCGAAGAAGTCGAAGAAAACATCGCATTGAATACTTTGGGAACCATTATTCATAAATCTTTAGAGGCATTGTATCAGCCTTTAATCGGTATTATTTTATCTGAATCAGACATCGAAAATTGTTTCAAATTACTTGATGGCGAAGTTTTAAAACAATTCAAAGTAGTTTATAAAGAAGGCGAAATTAAAAAAGGACGAAATCTTTTGGCATTTGAAGTTGCTAAAAGAAATGTTTCTAATTTTTTGAAACTTGAATTAGAATCTATTAAAAACGGAGATTCTATAGAGATTTTGGCTCTAGAAAAAACCTTCGAACGAACACTTAAACATCCAAGTTTACCTTATCCTGTTTTAATAAAAGGAAACGTTGATAGAATTGAAGAAAGAAACGGATTAATTAGAATTATCGATTATAAAACTGGAAAAGTCGAAGCCAAAAATGTTACTTTAAAATCATGGAATGGTTTAATTGATGATATTAAAAACGATAAAATCATTCAAGTTTTGGCTTATGCTTTTATGTTCGAAAATAAATCTGATTTGTTAATCGAAGCAGGAATTATTTCATTTAAAAATCTAAAAACAGGATTTTTACCTTTCGTTTACAAAGAAGATAAAATTGCGAATTCTGTGATTAATGACTCAATTATGGAGAATTATTTGACTCAAATTGTGTTGTTATTAAACGAAATACTTGATGAAAACATTCCGTTCGAAGAGAAAATTTAATACTATTTTTGAGTTTTATAAATCTACAATTGCAATTAATTTTGCAGTTTCGATTTTGGTGTTTTTATTTGGTGGATTTGATGGATTTTATAACTCCATTCTAAGTTTTGGATTTATTTTAAGTGTTTTATTCAAAGAAATTTATCGAAAAAATGAGTATTTATTTTATTACAATATTGGAATTTCTAAAATTCAATTGTTAGTTTTTAGTTTTATAATGAATACTTTGTTTTCAGGATTATTGTTGGTTATTATTAATTTCATATTCAAATAATTTTGAAAAAGCACATTTTAGAAATGGATAGTATTCAGAAATCATACAACAATAAAAAAATACTTTCTGATGTATATTTGAAACTCGAAACCAACGAAATTATTGGACTTTTAGGAAGAAATGGTTCAGGAAAATCTACACTTTTGAAAATTATTTTCGGATTAATTCCTGCAGATAATAAGTTTATTAGAATTGATGGAATTATTATATCTAAAAACTCTGAATTATTAAACGAAATAAGTTATTTGTCTCAAGATAATTATATTCCAAAACATTTTTCGGTTAAAAAAGTAATTTCATTATCAATTGAAAATGAAAACCTTGAAAATTTCTATAAAGATGAATCTGTAATATTAATTGCAAATAAGCAAATCAATCATCTTTCTAAAGGCGAACTGCGTTATCTTGAAGTGAAATTAATTTTGAATAATTCATCAAAATTTGTTTTGTTAGACGAACCTTTTAATGGATTATCGCCATTGCAAATTGAGAAAATCAAACTTTTAATTCAAGAAAATTCAAAACAAAAAGGTATAATTATTACAGACCATAATCATGAAAGTGTGATTTCAATTTCCAAAAAAACAATTTTAATGAATTCGGGAAAATTAATTTCTATAAAAGACAAAAACGAACTTATTAAATTGGATTATCTAACTAAACGCTAGTTCTTTCAAAATAATATAAATTCCCATTGCCAAAACAAACCAACCAAAACCAGTTTTTAGTTTGCTTCCATTTATTTTTTTAGAAAGATAATCGCCAATAAAAATCCCCATTACAGAAAATAAAGTAAACAGCAATAAAAATGACCAATCCATACTTCCTCCAACCGATGAATCTCCCAAAAAACCAATAAGCGATTGCAATGCAATAATAAACAACGAAGTTCCAACAGCCGTTTTCATAGGCATTTTAGCCAAAATAACCAATGCAGGAATAATCAAAAAACCTCCGCCAGCACCAACCAATCCCGCTAGTAAACCTATTGAGAATCCTAGAATCAGAATTAGAAAATAATTTATTTTTTTAGGATTTTCAATATTTTCAAGGTTTTCTTTTCGGGGTTTTATCATTGTAAATGCGGCCAAAATCATGACAATTGCAAATAAAATCATTAACAATAATGATTTCGAAACCACAAAATTATTCAAACCAAAAACTGGATCTGCAATATTTGGTAAAATCCATTTCCGAGTTACAAAAACCGAAATCACTGCCGGAATTCCAAAAATAGTAACCATCCGAAAATCGACTAAATTTTCTTTCGCTTTTTTCATTCCACCAACTAGTGCCGATGATCCCACCACAAAAAGAGAATAGGCTGTTGCCAAAATAGGATTAATTCCTATTACATAAACCAAAATAGGAACCGTAAGAATAGATCCGCCACTGCCAACCAATCCTAGTGTTACGCCAACTAGGATTGCTAAAAAAAAAGATATGATTTGGTTGGTTTCCATTTATTTTTATTTAATAAATTTCAGTAAAACACATAATAATTCCTCGCGATTTTCAATATGGCTCATGTGCCCATCTTCAAAAGTAATGAGTTGAATTTTTGTGTTTTCTATTTGTTTTATGTTTTCATTGTAATTCAAAACAGGATCTTTTTTGCTTAAAATTAGTAGAATTGGAATTTTTAAAGAATGTAAAACCATTTCTCGATCTTTTCTAATTTTCATTCCTTCTTGCGCTGCAACAATTCCTTGAAGCGGCGTTTTTAGGGCTTCGAGTTTTACGTTTTCGATTTCATCAATAAGGATTTCTCGATTGGTTTCGGAAAACAAATTAGATATCGAAAGCCGAACAAAACTGGTGTAATCTTTCTTTACCATTTTTATGGCGCGATCGCGATTGGTTTTTCGCTCCAAATTATCTTCGTAAGAAGTCGAGTTCATCAAAACCAATTTCTTCAAGTTTTCGGGATACAATTCGGCGAAAGCCAACGCCACATATCCGCCCATGGAATGTCCAATTAATATTGCTTTCCGAATTCTTAGATCTTGCAAAACGCCAAAAACCATATCCGCCTGATCCTCCATGGTATGTACATAACCCAAGCATTCGGATTGGCCATGACCGAGTAAATCGATGGCAATTACACGATTTTTTTTAGACATTTCGGCAATGCAAAAATCCCACATCGATATGTTTTCCAGATATCCGTGAAG
>JAYUFL010000032.1:0-41131 GCA_043738745.1 Bacteroidota bacterium | reverse complement strand
GACAACCTTATACTAACTGGATTGGCAAACTTTCTGAAGTTGATTTAAATCATGTTAATAAAGCAATCGAGTTGACAAATATTAAACATCTTCGGGATAAAAAACATTTCGAAATTAGCGATGGTCAACTTCAAATTGTACTGATTTCCAGAGCATTAGCGCAAGATACGCCACTTATAATTCTTGACGAGCCAACCACACATTTAGATTTATTACACAAGGTTTCGTTACTGAAATTACTCAAAAAATTGAGTTCAGAAACTAAAAAATGTATTTTATATTCGACTCACGATATAGATTTAGCAATTCAACTTTCGGATGAAATGATTGTCATGAAATCTGGAAATATTGTTCAAGATAACCCATGCAAATTGATTGAGAATGATATTTTTAATGATTTATTTAACGATTCGTCAATTGTTTTTGATGCTAAAAAAAGTAAATTTATAGTTGAATAAAATTAATTAAAATTGTGCTAAAAAATCTTTTATTTTGATAATTAAATCTTTAGATACTGCTAAACTCGGGTTCGAATAACTTGCAATATTCTCCGTAGTGTCGCCTTTTATTTCTTTGAAAAGATGATTCATGTCCTCAATTAATTCTAATTTAGAATCTGGTTTTGCACTATTCAACAATTTTGCGTCTTCAACCGAAACTTGAATATCTTTTGTTCCGTTGAGTATCAAAACAGGAATGTTAAGTTTTTTAATTTCTGTTTGAGGATTTAATTTTATCATAGAAATTAAATAAGGCTGAACACTTGCTCTGAATAAAGAAGAAAGCATAATGTTTTTCAACTCAAAAGTTTTCCCAGTTTTTAAAATCATAAAATAGTTATGCACTTCGTCTTTTAGTGTTGGGGCTTGTTTTTCGATTTGTTCTTCTATAATTAAATCTGCAGAACGACCAGCACCAGCAAGCGAAATAAACCCATCGGCAGTTCCGTTTGCAGCAATCATGCCAACCAATGAACCTTCGCTGTGACCAGCAATAATTATTTTTTTGTATTTGTAATTTGCTCTAAAATATTTGATGATATCCAGAACATCATCAATATTATTTTGAAATAAAATTTTGGTTTCATCAATTTTTCCTGCTGCAATTTGTGCAATAATACTTTTGTCGAATCTAAAAACATCTGTTTTTGCATTTACAATTCCTTCTGCTAAAAATTTTAGAGAATTATTAACCATTCCTTTTTGGTTTCCGTTTCTATCCGTTGGTCCAGAACCTGCAATAATAATAACTAAATTGGTTTTGTTGTTTTCGGATTTAGAAATTAGAGTTCCTTTGATTAGCGGATTAATGGTAATATCTACATTTTCTTGAGCGAAAATAGATATTGATAAAAAGGCTACAAATAGTAAAATTAGATTTTTCATGTTATTTTGAGTTTAATAGATTTATAGATTCTGTTGGATTTTCGACTTCGATAATCAGTTTTTTGAAACTTGAATTTTGCAGTTCCACTATAATTGATCTTTTGGATTTACAAACATCCCAAAAATAACGTTCTCCGTTTTTGATGAATGTACCAGCGGTAATCAACCAAGGAATATGAGTTCCTGGCATTCTCGAGCCAATCCAAGAATTTGTGTTTTCTTCTTTTTTGTAAGCATTTAGTATGTTTTCTTTTTGAACTACAATTTTATTTCTCAATGCCCAAATTTTATGAATTCCTTTTACTTTGAAAATAAATTCGTTCTGATTTTGTGTGATTTGTATCATTATTTTTTTAGTTTAAATTATGAATTAATGTTCTTGTAATTATTTCTGCAACCAAAATTCCAATAACAAAACAAAGTGTATGCTTACTTTCTTTAGCGTTTGTTGCTGTTTTAAAACCGTTATAAAATAGAGTCATGCTCCAAATTAGTACAATCAAGGAAACGATATAAAACACTACTATCAGTGGAGAATCAAAAATTAGACTTTCTTGTATTTTTCCAGTTTGCAATAAAATTTTGATTTTATTAATGTGTTGGAAAATTATTCCGTTAGAATTGAAAAAATCAGTACAATAAAATGGGATTCGGGCAACTAAAACGGTTATAAAAACATCAATAAATCGAGTTTTTGTGTTTATGAGTTTCCCAATCAAAAATAGTAGCAATGTAAATACAGAAATGATTATCAAAGAATGACTCAAAACAGAAATTGGTGTTATCGAGTCTAAATAATCTACTTTTAAAAACCCTAAAAATTTTACATTAAAATGAAATGCTAATAATAGCCCAATGCAATTAGTAACAATCCCAAAAATCAATAAAACAGCATCAGCGTATTTTTCAAACGGATTGAAGAGTATTTTTTTCATTGTTTTATGATTTAGATTTTAACGTATTAATTTTTTGAATAATATCATCGAGTTTATTTCGAACGGTTGGATAACTATTGCCCATTTGCGAAGCCATTTCTTTTAGACTTCCGCTAGTTAAAAAAAATTGAAGAATAAAATTTTGCTCTTCTTCGGATACTTGCATGAGTAACGGAAGCGAATAATTTCCAGAAACAGATGTGGAACAATTGTTGCAAGACAGTTGCGCCACCGATAGTGGAGTGTCACAACTTGGACATTGGATTGGAAGTTTTGGTTGCATAATATTAATTATTTATTATGCAAATATAAACAATATTGATTTAAATATTAATATTATTTAATTAAAATTTAATTTAATTAAATTTTGACATAAAAAAACTCCCGAAATTCGAGAGTTTTATGTGTATTAATCAAATTTTGTGTTGATATAGTATTTTCCGTCTAAATCTTCATCGAAATCATCGATTTTAATTTGTTTAGGTTTTGGTTTTGCAGCATTTGCTTTCTTTTTCCAAACATCGAATTTGTCTGCTGTTAATTTCGATTTCATGATATCGACAATTGATTTTTCGTCTAAACCATACACTTTTTTTACTGCTTCGTATGGATTTCTTTCTTCTAAAGCCAACGCAATTACTTTTTGAGTTTCGTCCCAAGTTAATTCGATTTTTTTACTCTTTTTCATTTTTAAACTTAAAGTCTTTTAGTGTTTTTTAAATTATTACAAATACCATTCCAATATTATGAAATTTTTAGATAACTTTATGATTTCGAATACACTTTTTTAAAAATATTTTTTAATCCTAATTTATTTAATAATTCTAAACGTAAGATTTATTCTCTCACCAATTGGTTTTGCAGTTTTTGGGATTTGATGTTTCCAAAAATGTTGTGTTGCACCTTTCATAATTAACAAACTTCCGTGTTCCAAAGTTATGTTTTGTTTTAGTTTTTCGATAGAATTATGTTTCATCTGAAAAATACGTTCGGCACCAAAACTAACCGATGCAATTATTGGATTTTTGCCTAATTCTTTTTCATTATCGGCATGCCAGCCGTTGCTATCTTTTCCATCTCTATATCTATTGAGCAAAACGGTTGTAAAATTTTCTTTGCAAATTTCTTCGATTTCGTTTTTGATATACATTATTAATGGTGACCACGCACGTGGTTGCATCACAATATTCGAATATCCATATGGTTTTCCTTTGTTGCCGAACAAGGCGGTTAATCGAGGTTGTGGGTGCGATTTTCCAAAAACCATAATATTATCTAGTTGCCAAGGTATTTCCGATTTCAATTTCGAAAACAATTCGTTTGATTTTTGAATATTAAAAAAATTAGAATGATAACTAATTTCGGCATCGGGTAAACTAAAAAAAATAGGCTCTGGTTGAAAAAGTGAATTCATAGTTCAAAAATAAAGAGAAAAACAATACATCAAACTATCGTTTTTCTCTTTAGAATAATTATAAGTAACGTATTATGCTTCGGCGTGGTTTTGCAAAAGATTTTTATACACTAATCCGCCAACAACTGCACCCAAAATTGAATCAACCCAAAACAACCATAATTGCATGAACGACTCGCCTTGAACAAAAATTGCTTGCAACAGAGATCTGGCAGGATTTACAGATGTATTTGTAATTGGAAACTAATTAAATGAATCAGAGTTAAAGCCAAGCAAATAGCAATTCCTGCAAATTTTCCGTTAGCAAATTTGTCCGTTGCACCCAAAATCACTAACAAAAAAACATTATTAACACGAACTCTGCTATAAAACAGGCCAATAAGTTCCAAAAAATTCTGCAAATAGTTTTTTCATAATGTAACGTTTGGTTAAAATAATTTAAAACTAATTTTTATGTTGTGTATTGAAAAGCCCAATAAATGAGTGCAAGTTGCAAGAAAAGTCTTAAAAACAAAAGCCATTGTGGTAAACCCATAGAAGCATTTTTGTGTTGAAACATATAAAAATGTGTCATATAAAAAACAATTAACATCAAAATTACGAGCCAAGCAGCAAAATTTGAAGTTTGTCTAAAACAGAGTAAAATTCCAAGAATAATTTCTATCGAACCACTCAAATGGTTTAATAATTTAGGATTTGGTAAATAAGTTGGGATAATTTTGAGATACAAACGAGGATTTCTGAAATGATTTAATCCAGCGATTGTGTAGAAAAATGCCATTAAATACAAATGCCAAGGAAGATTCATATCTGTTTATTTGATACGAATATAAGAAAATTTTTAACAAAATTAAAATTTGTTAAAACTTTTTTTTAACAAATTTTTCTTTTTGAAATTTAGGTTCATGATTACGATTGCTGTTATTATCAAAACAATTCCAAACCATTGTATTGGAACAACTTGTTCTTTGAGAATAAAAAAAGCCATCAATACAGAAACTGGTAGTTCGAGCGACGAAACAATGCTACCAAGCCCAATTCCTGTACTCGGAAAACCAGCATTCATGAGCATTGGCGGAATTATAGTTCCAAAAAGTGACAAAACAATTCCCCATTTAAAAAAAATGTCGAAATTAAATGTCGATAAATCTTGAGTTACAATCGAAAAACCAAAAACAATTACTGCTCCGCCCAAAAGCATATACAAACTGCGTTGCGCCGACGAAATGTTTGTTGCAACTCGACTTGCAGTGAACATAGTTGTTGTGAACGATGCCGCAGCAAATATTCCCCAAATAATTCCGTGCCAATCGATTTTGGTAGTGTTATTCATAAGGTTTGTTGCTAAAACAGTTCCAAAAAGAACAATTGCAACCGAAACCATTTTTTGAGTTGAAGGCAATTTTTTATCGAGAAACATTTCGACCAAAACTCCCATCCAAACGGTTTGCATCAAAAGAACAATGGCTATCGAAACATCTATATATTTTACACATAAATAATAAAAAACACTAGTCATGCCAAGCGAAGTTCCTGCTAGCATTAATTGAAAAACATTGTTACTGGTGGCTTTCACAACATCATTCCGTTTTTTAAATTTCTGAAAAGTATTGATTAATAAAACACCAATAATTCCAAGTATAAATTGAGAAGAAGTTACTTCGGCTGTTGTAAAATGTTCTTTGTACGCCAATTTCACAAAAGTTGCCAACATTCCATAACTTGTTGCGCCAAGGCCAACTAAAAAAACACCTTTCAACACACTATTCTTTGTCATTTTCTTTTTTTTAAGCGGGCAAAGATAGTTTTTATTTTTATGTTAGAGTTGTGTAAGAATTATTTTTAAAATAATCCTTCCAAAGGTTTATTTTTGATTCCTATTTTTGAATAATCAAAACTCAATTTATTTTTTAATAAACTTGCATAAATACTTCTGAAATCAATTTCATGTTTCAAGTCACCGTGATCTAAATCAGCAAGATTTGGATTATTTCCAATAATTTTTCCTTTGTTATTTCCGCCAATTACAAACATTGGTGCCGCAGTTCCATGGTCAGTTCCTTTGCCATTATCTTTTACACGGCGTCCAAATTCCGAGAAAACTACGAGTGTAACATTCTGTAATTGTTGTGATTTTTTTAAATCTTGATAAAAACTAAAAACAGCATCGTTCAATTCTGTCAATTTATTTTTATGAAGATTTAATTGATTGTCGTGAGTATCAAAACTACCAAGAGTTGTATAATATACTTTAGAATTTAAATTTCCTTTTATTAATTTAGAAATCCATTCCAAGTTTTTTGCGAGTCCTGTTTTTGGATAAACAACATCAGAAATTGCAGCATTTGCTAGGGCTTTTTGAATTTCGTCTGAGCCTTCTACGACCGAATTCGCTATTTTCCGAACAAAATCTAATTGTGGATTATCCGATAATTTAGAGTCCGTTTCTGCTCTACCTTTGGATGTAAATCTTCCAGGATCTTTTACAGTAATAGAATTAGGCTCTTGTCCTTTTAGTGCTAAATTATCGATAGAATCGAGATTTATTCCAGCCGTTGCATTCGGTTCTTTTGATTGTAAATCCAAATAACGCCCCAACCATCCTTGATTTAAATATTCTTGATCTTTTGGTGCAGTTTGCCATATTTCTTGACTTCGAAAATGAGAACGAACAGGTTCTGGATATCCAACATTTTGGATTACAGTCAAATCGCCGCTTTGTTGAATGGTTGCAAAATCTTTCAGAGCAGGATGGAATGCCATGCCTTTAGTAGCCGAAACTATTTCACTTTTTGAAATAGCAATGTTTGGACGGAAATTATAATACAAATCATCTTCAAATGGTATAAAAGTATTTAAACCATCATTACCGCCATTAAGTTGAATAAAGACAACGCATTGCTCTCCAATTACTAAATTACTTTGTGTACCAAAGGCATGTAAAAAACTTGGTAATAATAGGCTTCCACCTGTGAATGTACCTGTGAGAGAGAGGAAATTTCTTCTATTCATTTTGTATGTCTTAAAGTTATGAGATATGTCGAAAGTCTTTTGAATTTAAATCAATTGAAATTCTGGTGTTTTTGCCATGGCATTGAACAATCGTAAAACGGCATTATCGGAACCTTCGGTATTAGAGTCGAAATCGTATTTTAGAATTTTTTCAAAATCTAATTGTGTATTTTCATCAACGGAATATAAAAGTCTATTTTTGAGTTCTTCAATAATCTCTTTGTTGTTTCCAGCCTTATTCCAATTGAGTTTTATGACTAATGTGTTTTTAGTATTATCTTCGCTAATCATTTCCGCATCGATTACTTGTTTTTTCCGTTTTGGAAAATTTTTGCCGTTGCATAATAAATCCGCAACATTATTTCTTTGCAAAAATGTTTGAGACGTTAGCCATGAATTACCTCCGCTCCAACCTTTTACATTAGGTTGATTAAACAAATCCATGTTTTGTTGATCTAAAAAATAAGATATTAATTTGCCATTTGGTTTTTCGATATTCAATTCGTCAGTGAGTTGCAAAACATATTCTAAAGGACTTTTTATTTTTGACCCTGCATTTTGTTTAACAAATTCTTCGGTAAAGATTTTGTTCAATAATGGTTTTATCTCAAATTTTTGTTTTCTGAAATAATCTCCATAGTATTTTACGGTTTCTTCTTTCGGATTATCATACAAGAACCATTTCAGTATTTTTCGAGTCAAAAAATAAGGAATATTAGGTTGGTCAAAAATAATATCAATCATTTCGTCAATTTTGAAATTACCTTTTTTACCAAAGTATTCAAAACTCTCGTCGTCCTGAAATTTTGTCCTATAAATTGCATTTTCTTCGCCAATTGATAAACCAGCTAAACCTTTTGCTCCGTTTTTTATATCTTCTTCCGTATAATTGCCAATTCCTAATGTAAATAATTCTAATAATTCTCGGCTCAAATTTTCGTTAAGTTTACCGACTTTGTTGTCGTTATTGTCTAAATATTTTATAATTGCATTGGTTTTAACCATTTTTTTTGTCAAATCCTTAAAATTACCAAAAGCATTTTCTCTAAGGATTTGATTGTGATGAAAAATCCAATGATTAACTTTAGTTTTTTGAAAAGTTGCTACATAATGATTGTGCCAAAAACAAGTCATTTTTTCGCGCAACGGAAATTCATCTGTAATCATTTTATTAATCCACCAACTTTTCATTTCGTTAGAAGTTGTTACTTCTTTTCGCAACAAATCTTTTCGTTCTTCGGGATTTTGCTCTTTTCTTTCTTTTCGGAGTGCTTTAAAATCTTCATAAGATTTTGGGCTATCCGCAAGAAATTCTGGAATCGTATCATCGAATTTTGTTTTGAAAGATTCTTCTAAAAATTTATAAAATCCTAAATTTTGAATCAATTTTGATTGTTTGTTCGAAAATCCTAATCGCAAGGACCAAAGTATGTTATTATTCATAAATTTTAATTTATGTGATTATCTTCTATGCTTCCCACCAAATCCTCGGTTTCCTCGCATTTGACCTCTATTATTTTGCCTATTGTTTCCACGAAAATTCGAGTTCCTATTTCTGTGTACTACAAAAACTGACATTCTTCGTCGTGGTGCGTACATGCGTCTGGCAACATACATTCGGCGATATAGCGTTGGACGAAAAAACATTCGGTGTGGTGCGCATCTTGCATAAAACATATTGTATCTATACGGATTCCAAGGTCTCCACCATCTTGGATAAAATCCCCAACGATTTGGCGAAACCCAAGGTACGTAGGCTGGTGCATACACAAAACTAACACAAGGCCAAAACCACACATTTACAAATATTCCAGCCGAATTAATTTCTGGAACATTTGGTCTACCTTTAGAATTTTCGAGTTTATCTGATCCTGCAAAAGGCTCTACGATGGTGTTTTCTACATACAAATCTGGGTCGCCTTCTATTTGTAGTGAAGCCTCGTCTTTTGCTGTTTTTTCTATCCCAATAGTTGCTATATCTTGTTTTTCATTTTCTTTTAAATAAGTACTTAAAACAATTACATGTGTGTCGTTATCCTTAATATCATCAACATTTATGTAATCAATTCTTCCATCATTATTTAAATCAAGATTATTAACATTGTTGTCCTCCTGATTCAAAATTTTCTCGAAATCTTCGAGCGAACTTGCTTTTTTGAACATCGCTAATGCACCTTCGAGACTAAAATTATCGCCTGTGTGTTCGGTTTCTTCGCTTTGTTGAGCGAAACTAAATGTTATTGCTAGAACAACAAAAAGTAATGTGGTTATTTTTTTCATAATACTATTGATTTGTAAATAAGACTGCGAAAAACAAAAATGGTTTAATGGTTTTAGAAAAAAATCTAGCACGTCATTTTTTTAGTTATATATAAAATCAATTCAATAAGTTTCGAATTATCATATATTTCGTGCATCACAGTAATTGGACTTTTGTATAATAAATCCGAGTCGAATATTGCTTTCCAATCTAAATTATTGGGATTTGCATCTTGTACTCCTGCATTTTGCATAACTTTTAGAATTTCATAAGCAATAATTCCGTGTGCAATTGCTGATGGATGCACACCATCGAGACTAAAAATTCCACCTTGTTTTAAATTCCCATTGGTATCGGCATGATAGTATTTGGTGTTTGGCATTGGAAACTGAAACTGAAAGTAATCTGGGAATTGATAGGTAGGATTAGCATCGTTTCTCTTAAAAGCCATTTGGTCTAAAACCTTGGAAATATCCATTATAAAATAGCGATTTGGTGTTTTTTGATTGTGTTCTTCTACGAGTTTTTTAATTGTTTTGTTGTATTCTCGAATGCAATTATCAATATGCATTACTTCTGCAAAATTAAGATTGTTTCCAGATTTAAAAGCGTATTTTTCGTCGAATGGAAAATAGGTATAGTACTTAAAATAAATCAAATCTTGTTCGTCGATATGAATTGTATACGATTCTCCAACTCCTTTTATTAATGGAGCAATGGTTATTAAAGGAATTGTTCCTAAAAAAACTTTAGTCTTTTTATCGCCCAAAATAGCATCTGTTTTGTTTAATAATATTCGATAATCGACCTCAAAATCCTTTGGATGCCACAAATTTAAATCTAGTAAATCGCTAGTTTTTGTTGTTTCTATTCCTGCACCATCAGTAAATTTTATGTCTAAATTTAAAATTGTTCCTAAGGCATTATTGGCTCCGAGCCAAATAATTACATTTTCGATTCCTTCGGGCTTATCGGAATGAAATTTTAGCCAATCGAGTTGGGTTTTGGTATTATGCTCTTGTTTCAGGCTTGGATTTAACACCCGAAGTGCCGTTCTCAAAAAACTTTTATCCACAACAGCATATATCCCATCGGATGATTTTTTTTTCTTAATTTCTTCAATACAATACTCTGGAGTTATCAGCCACGAATCCGAAATATTGAAACCCCGAATAGAAATATTATGAAAACAGTCAATATCCGCAGAATATTTTTGGTCTGCAGCACCATTGCCTTTTTCATAATAATTTTCGATTACATCTAAATATTCCGGAATTGTTTTTGCAAATGCAGCAATCCACTCCAAGGTATCAATTTCGGAGCCAAAACTTTCCTGTAGTTTTCGCAAAATAATTTCAATATTTAGTGGCAATCCGCCTAAAGCCCAATTTGGAAATTGATACGTATCGATTTGGAATTGTTTTGCTAAAAGTGTCGAAAAACACAAATCGGTTCTTGCGGCTGCTCCCGACATAAAACCTTGGCTGATGCTGTCGCCAATGGTAAATAATTTCATAATTATAGAATTTAAAATAATTAAACGACTAGAAATTAATGTTTTATAAAATTAAATATTTTTTACACTAATCTACGTTATTTTTAAGTTAATTTATAATGCTGATATTCTTTGGGTTAGGCTTGTATTAGACCATAACTGAATAATTATATCTAAAATATTGTAACAAATGTCTTACACTTGCGTCTATTTTTATAAAAATTCTAAAATAATAATGAAATTACAACTAATTACACTTCTGACTTTTGCTACAATTTATTCTATTTCGGGTCAAGAAACTCCAACCAAAACTACGCAATTGCAAGATGTTGTAGTTACAAAAACCAAAAAAGCAGTCGAAAAAAAAGCAGATAGAACGATTTTTGATTTTGCTGGACAATCACAACTCAATTCTGGTTCTGTTCTCGAAGGTTTAAAGAAGTTACCTGGTTTAATAATATCTGATGTGGCTGGAATGATGTATCAAGGCAAGCAATTGGATGTTTATTTGGATGGGCGCCCCTTGAATATTTCGTCTAATGAATTGAATACTTATTTAGAAGGAATGCCTGCCAATGCTGTTGAAAAAGTGGAGGTTATTACGCAGCCAGGTGCCGAATTTCCTGCAACATCAGGTGGAGCAATCATAAATATTGTTACCAGCAAAAGCGCAAAAAGTTATTTGAGTGCTACATACAACTCTGGTTTTAATTTTACTAATTACGACAAATTTAGATCAAGATTCAACAATAGCATTTTGTTAAATGCCAAAAACAAATATTTTGGTTGGCAATTAAATTTGGGTCAAAATTACAGAGAAAGTTCTATTTTTTCTAATATTATAAAAAATGAAAACAATTTGATTACCAATTTATCCGAAACAAATAGCGATAGAACCAATAGAAATATTTTTGCAAAATCGGCTTTGACGTTTGATTTCAAAAAAGACCGACTTTTGCTAAATTATGATGTTGATTCAGGTAACAATGGTGCAAATACACTTGGAAATGGATTGGGTTTCGTTTCGTCTGATGCTAGCAAAACCAATGCTTTACGCCAAGATTTAGTTGCTACTTATCAAAAAAGGTTTGATGATTCAGAAAAAAAACTAGATTTGAGATTGAATTATGTAAGTAATCTCAACGATTTTAATTTACAATCTTTAATTTCAAATTCTACTGGGCTGAATAATTCGTCTTTGCAAGAATATTTGAATTTCAAGATAGATTACTCTCAACCTATAAAATTTTTGGACAAAGGAAAAATAAGTACTGGAACTTTAATTGATAACTTATTTTTTAGAACCAAGAATTTTGGTAGTACCAATTTAAAATACACAAGACAAACAACTGCAGGATTTGTAGAATTGCAAACTAGTATAAATAAATTTGATTTTGTTTTAGGAACAAGAGCCGAAAACTACGATATAAAAGGAAAAACTTCGACTGCAGATTTAATTCCATTCAAGCAATTTCGAGTATTCCCAAATGCGAGTATTCAATATAATTTTGCAAAACAAATTTTTTTAAATTTTAACTATAATAAAAAAATTAGTTTACCAAGCACCTCATCATTAAACCCAAATAACACCAATTATCAGAATCAAAATATTGGATATGCCGGAAATCCTCAACTTGAACCTACCATTTATGATAATTTCGAAGTAGAAATTTCGGCATTTGATTATGCAAACATTGGCTACAGCGTAAGTGCCGCAAAAAACCAAGTTGTGAATAGAATTTTATTAAACAATAATTTGGTTTCTAATATTTCGATAAATGTTGCCGAAATAAAAATTCACAATGTCAATATTGGTTTGCCAATTCCGTATATGTTATTCACAAAAGGACTTGCCGAGACAATGAAAATGGATTTTAATCCTGACAAGATTAACTTTTTGTACATTAATGCTAATTATCAAAAACACCAGATTCCAGGTATAGAAACCAAAGGATTTTGGGGTTTTTATCTTAATTCACAAATAGTGTTACCCAAAGAAATCAAATTTGTAACGAATTACAGTTACTACACAACTGGCGGAAATTATTATTATTTTATAGCAACTCGACCATTCAACCACAGTTTGAGTTTTAGTTTTTCGAAGAAATTTTTGGACAATCAACTATCGATTTCATTAAATTTCGATGATTTATTCGACCTAAATCGTCAAGGCTATTCTGCAGTTGGAACACCTATTTTATTAGAAAATAAATATGACACAAGACGATTTGGTTTTAATTTGAGTTACAAAATTCCAACTAAAAACAAACTGGCTAAAGAAAATCCCAATTTATTGAATAGAGAAAAGAAAGATGAACCCAGTATTATTACGAATTAAATCTAAAAAAACCTGCAAATTTAAAAACGCAGGTTTATTTTAAGTAAAATATTTGTTAAAAAATATAATCGGTATTTATAAAATTAGAACCCTCGTTGTGTAATAAAGACTGAAGAATTTCGTTGTTGTATTCGTTGTCTTTCGATGCTACAAATGTTCGAATAGAGAACGAACGCAAAGCATCATAAATACTTAAAGTTCCAACTGCCGAATCTTTACGACCTGTGAATGGGAAAATATCTGGACCACGTTGGCAAGAACTATTCAGGTTTACTCTTGTAACCAAATTGACCAAAGTATCAATAAGTGGCGCAATGGTTTTTATGTTTTTTCCAAACAAACTCACTTGCTGACCATAATTAGATTCTGCCATGTCATCAAGAGGTTCTTGAATATTTTTAAAAGTAATAATTGGTACAACTGGACCAAATTGCTCTTCAAAATAAACACGCATTTTTTTATTTATTGGATACAAAACTGCTGGATAAATATAATTTTCTGTTCGTTCGCCACCTTTTTTATTAATGATTTTTGCACCATTTGCAGTAGCATCGTCAATTAGTTCTTGTAAATATTTTGGTTTATCAACTTCGGGAAGCGGTGTCAAAAAAACCGATTCGTCCCAAGGATTTCCATATTTTAACTCATCTACTTTGGCAGCGAAACGTTTACTAAATTCATTTACGATTGATTCATGAACATACAAAATTTTCAAGGCTGTGCAACGTTGCCCATTAAATGACAAACTGCCCGAAATACATTCTTGAATTGTTAAATCCAAATCGGCATCTTCGAGAATAATTGCAGGATTTTTAGCCTCGAGTCCGAGAATTAATCTTAATCTGTTTTTGTTTGGACTTTCGTCTTGCAATGCTATGGCGGCTTTAGAATTACCGATTAATGCCAAAATAGAAATTTTTCCAGACTTCATTATCGGTGTTGCAACTTCGCGCCCACGACCATAAACAATGTTAATTACGCCACTTGGAAAACTTTTCTGAAAAGCATCTAATAATGGCGATAGTAATAAAACTCCGAGTTTTGCAGGTTTAAAAATTACTGTATTTCCCATTATTATTGCAGGGATCAGCAACGTAAAAGTTTCGTTTAACGGATAATTGTATGGACCAAGACACAAAACAACGCCAAGTGGTCCCCGGCGAATCATTGCATTTACTCCCTGATTTTTGATGAATTTGGCCGAATTTCTGTCAATAATTTTATATTCTTCGATGGTGTCGTTTATATAATCTATGGTTCTATCGAATTCTTTTTGAGAATCTGCCAATGATTTTCCGATTTCCCACATTAAGAGTTTTACAACTTCGTCACGTGTTTTTTTCATTTCAAGAACAAAATTTTGCATGCATTTTATTCGGTCAATAACTTTCATTATTGGCCAGGAACCTTGACCATTATTGTATGCCAAAACCGAAGAATCCAATGCTTCCAATGCTTCTTTTTCTCCCATTGATGGTGTTGATCCCAAGAAAGTTGGCTCGTACTCTTGGCTCGATGAAATTGTCGAATAAACTTTTGTTGTTGCTCCAGTCCATTTTTTTAATTCGCCATTTATAAGGTAAGTGTCTTGAATTTTGGGAATTGTAATTTGATATTTTTCTGGAATTGGATTCATTGTTTTATATAATTTTAAAAATTAATCATTAACCAAGTTTTGTAAATAGGCAAGGAATCTTGAAATTATACCACGCTTTTCTGATTTTGAATTTTCTTGTTTTGCAACACTTTCAAATGCTCTAAATGTGGAAATGAAAAATGTTATAAAACAAAAAACAACAATTATATTGAGGACTATTATATCTAGATTTTTCATATTACTTTTTCAGTTTTAGATTAAAGAAAATTAATAATCCAACAATCGTTGGTGGCCATAATCCTATAAAAATTGCACGTTCGTGATTACCAAGTATCACGTAATAATATTCCGATGTAAAAATTAATATAATTACTACGATTAAAATAAATAACTCCGACTTTTTAAACTTGTTAAACATAAGGTATGATTTTTAATTGATTTAAAATTTTTATAAATATAGTGAATAATTTTTTGTTTAACGATATTTAAAAAAAAATAAACAAAAAAAACCTACAAGTGTAACCTGCAGGTTTTTTTATTTAATTCTAAAATTGTATGTCTTACTTTATCAACTCGAAACTACGTTTTACAAAAGCAGTTAACTCCTCACCTTTCAATAAATTTTGAGATAATTTGGCCAAATCTAAGGCTTGTTTTACCAAATGTTCTTGAACTGTTTTGTCTATTGTTTGCAAAATAGTTGTTGCTAATGCAGAGTTTGAATTCACAACCAAATTATACATTTCGGGCATATTTCCCATTCCGAACATTCCGCCACCGCCAGATTGACTTATTTCTTTCATTCTTCGCATAAATTCTGGTTGCGTGATGATAAATGGCGATGCGTTGCTGTCAAGCGACTCTAATTGAACCGAATACGCTTTTGGAATAAAGGCTTCTAAAGATGTTTTCAAGGTTTCTTTTTCGTCATCAGAAAGTTTAGAAATTGTGGTTTCGTCTTTCTTGATTAAATTATCAATATGATCCGAATCGACACGAACAAAAGTTAGATTTTCGTTATCGGATTCTATTTTTTGAATTAAATGCGAAATAATTGGGCTATCCAAAAGCAAAACTTCGTAACCTTTTTCTTTTGCAGTTTGAATGTATGAATGTTGTGAATCTTTATTGCCAGCATACAAAACGACCAATTTTCCGTCTTTGTTGGTTTGATTGACTTTTAGGTTTTCTTTGATTTCTTCTAAAGTCAAATACTTATCATCAACCGTTGGATAAAGAACAAATGCACCCGCTTTTTCGTAGAATTTTGGCTCAGAAAGCATTCCGTATTCAAGAACAATTTTAATATCGTTCCATTTTTTCTCGAAATCTTCACGGTTTTCTGTGAATAATGATTTGAGTTTATCGGCAACTTTTCGGGTGATATAATTCGAAATTTTCTTTACATTGCTATCGGCTTGCAAGCCAGAACGAGAAACATTCAACGGAATATCTGGTGAATCGACAACACCTTTTAGCATCATCAAAAATTCTGGAACAATTCCTTCAACATTATCAGTTACAAAAACCTGATTTTGATACATTTGGATTTTGTCTTTCTGAATTTGCATATCAGTTCCCAATTTCGGGAAATACAAAATTCCAGTCAAATTGAACGGATAATCAACATTCAAATGGATGTTGAACAATGGTTCTTCGAATTGCATTGGATACAGTTCGTGATAGAAAGTTTTGTAATCCTCATCGGTCAAATCAGCAGGTTGTTTTGTCCAAGCAGGATTTGGGTTATTGATGATATTGTCAACTTCGACTTCTTCTGCTTTAGCATCATCGGCTGCACCTTCTGGCAATGGCAATCTTTCGGTTTTGGTTCCAAATTTAATTGGAATCGGCATAAATTTATTGTACTTATTCAATAAGCCAGAAATTTTAGAATCTTCTAGAAATTCTAACGAATCTTCGGCAATATGAAGAATAATTTCAGTTCCACGAGTTGTTTTATCGGCTGGTTCTAATGTAAATTCTGGGCTTCCGTCGCAAATCCAATGTGCTGCTGGTTCGTCTTTGAACGATTTTGTAATGATTTCGACTTTCGAAGCCACCATAAAAGCCGAATAAAAACCAAGTCCAAAATGTCCAATAATACCTGAATCTTTGGCAGATTCTTCGTATTTGTTCAAAAATTCTTCTGCTCCAGAAAACGCCAATTGATTGATGTATTTTTCAACCTCGTCTGATGTCATCCCCAAACCTTGATCGATAATATGGATTTTTTTTCCTTCTTTATCGATTTTTACTTCGATAATTGGGTTACCATATTCGGTTTTTGTTTCGCCAATGCTGGTTAAATGTTTTAATTTAAGAGTGGCGTCGGTTCCGTTAGAAATCAACTCTCTCAAGAAAATTTCGTGATCGCTGTATAAAAATTTCTTGATTAAGGGAAAGATGTTTTCTACCGAAACATTAATTTTTCCTGTTGTCATAATATGTATGTTTTAAATTTGTAAAATACATTTCAAATAGAATACCAATTATCTAAAAAGTGACAAATTGTCGTTAATGGTAATTCTGTAAAAAAAACTTTTAATTTTAAAACTATTTCCCGTTTGAGGTTTGTATATTTGCCTAAATTAAAAGAAGAAATTATGAAAAAAATTGTTCTATTACTATCGTTTGCTTTTCTGATTTTTGCTTGCAAATCTAATCCCGTAACTAATTTGGATAGAAAATCGCAAGTCGAAATTAAAGGAAACTGGAAAATTACAACCGTTACTTATATTGGACAAGAATATTTTAAAGTAAATGCATTTCAGATTGCAGATACAAAATGTTTTGAAGGAAGCACTTGGAAGTTTATTTCGAATAACAACAAAGGTGAAATGACTCTAAATGCAGCGGGTTGTACAACTTTTAGTTCTCCTATTGTTTGGAGCATCAATGAGCAAGGTATGTTTGGAATGAAAATTGTTAATGCTGGAATGAAAGCAAAAAAAGTTCTAGAGGGATATTATTTAAAAGTAGAAAACCAAACAGCAACGTCATTTCAATTAATCGATAAAATGGATGTTGGAGGAAAAATGTCAGATATTGTGTATCAATTTGAAAAAATAAATTAAAAATTATGTGTAAAAAAATAACTTACCTATCATTTGCATTTTTAATGCTTTTGAGTACTGTTTTCACAAGTTGCGATGCAGTAAAAAATACAAATCAATCTCAACGTGGGGCTGGAATTGGTGTTGTTGCAGGCGGACTAATTGGTGCAATTATTGGCAACAACGTTGGAGGTGGTGGTAATGGTGCCCTAGGTGCTGTAATTGGAGCCGCTATCGGAGGAGGAACTGGAGCTATAATTGGACATAATATGGACAAACAAGCTCGAAAAATATCCGAAGCTTTGCCTGGAGCAACTGTTGAGCGTGTTGGCGAAGGAATTAAATTAACTCTAAATGAAAATTCAGTTCGTTTCGACAACAATAAGGCGACATTAACAACAACTGCAAAAGCCAATTTAGACAAACTAATTCCTGTTTTTAATGAATATTCTCAAACCAACATTCAAATTTATGGATATACTGACAATGTTGGAAAACCAGAATATAATTTGACCTTATCTGAACAAAGAGCGAATTCAGTAAAAATTTATTTGGAATCTAAAGGAATTGTAGCAAACCGTTTCAAAATTACTGGAATGGGAATTGCTGATCCAATTGCTACAAACGATACTAAAGAGGGTAAGTCCTTAAATCGTCGTGTGGAATTTGCAATTACTGCAAATGATAAAATGGTTAATGATGCCAAAAAAGAAGGTGGAAATTAATCTAAATTCTAGCGATTATAAAATAAGAAAGTTGTTTCGAAAGGAACAACTTTTTTTATGAAGAAAACTGTAATTTTGTATTCATTTAAAAATTAAAATTCTGTGCTAGAATTAAAAAATGTCTCGTTTGCATATAACGAAAATAATGTAATCGAAAATCTAAATTTTTCTGTTTCGAAAGGGCAAAACATAACAATAATAGGCGAAAGTGGTTGTGGCAAAAGCACATTACTTAAATTAATTTATGGTTTTTATGATTTGAACCAAGGTGAAGTATTATACAATCAAAAGCCAATTCTTGGACCAAAATTTAATTTAATCCCTGGAGAAGATTATATCAAATACATGGCACAAGATTTCGGTTTGATGCCCTATATTACCGTAAGTGAAAATATAGGTAAATTCCTCTCAAATATAGATTTAAGAAAGAAAAAAGGACGCATTTCGGAATTATTAGAAATGGTCGAAATGACTGAATTTAAGAACACGAAAGCACAACTTTTGAGTGGAGGGCAGCAACAACGGGTTGCTCTTGCAAAAGTTTTGGCACTGGAACCTGAAATTTTATTGCTGGATGAGCCATTTAGTCAAATAGATACTTTTAGAAAAAACTCATTACGTCGAAATTTATTTAATTACCTGAAATACAAAGAAATAACTTGTCTTATTGCAACCCACGACGGAACTGACGCATTGTCATTTTCGGACGAAACTATCGTTCTACAAAACGGAAAAGTTATTGCAAAAGAGAACCCTACAAATTTATTCGAAAATCCAAAATCCAAATATATTGCTTCTCTTTTTTCTGAAATAAACGAAGTTCCAGCCTATTTACTAAATACTGATAATCCAAGCGATGATTTGATTTTAATTTATCCGTTTCAACTTAAAATAGTAAAAAAATCAAACTTAAAAGTAGAAATAAAACAAAATTATTTTAGAGGAAATTGTTATCTTATCAAAGCAAAATACAAATTTGGAATTCTGTTTTTTGAAAGTAAAACTTTTTTAGAAATCGGTATTGAAATATATTTAACTTTGTAATTTATAATTTCATTAAAATGAAAAAATTATACTCTTTGTTTTTATTAATTGCTATTCCATGCTGTTCGCAATTGCAATGGAAACCTTTGATAAATGCTCCTTCAAATCCTGATGCGCAAAGATTCGACGATGTGTTTTTTATATCCGAAACAATTGGCTGGGCAGCAAACGGAAGGCATGCAGCGATCTACAAAACTATCGATGGCGGTAACACTTAGACCTTTCAAATGGGAAACACGTCAATGGGAACAAATTATTATTTTAGAAATATTGAATTTATAGACGAAAATATAGGTTTTGTAGGAACGCTAAATGGTGTTTTTTTTAAAACTACAAATGGAGGCACAACTTGGACAACCGTAACTAATTTCCCCACAAATCCTCTTGCTATTTGCGGTTTAGATGCAGTAGGAACTTCAACAATATATGGAGTTGGAGCTTACTACGAACCTGCTTTTCTGATAAAATCCACCGATTCTGGCATAACTTGGTCTTACACTGACATGAGCGCCTATGCAACAGGTTTAGTAGAAGTTTTGTTTATTGATGAAAATATTGGCTTTGCTTCTGGGTTGAAAGGAAATGGTGGCGTAATTCTAAAAACAACAAACGGGGGAACAACTTGGACAGAAATTTACAACACCACTATTGCTGGCGAGTATGTTTGGAAACTTCAAATTTTGATGGGAACAAGTAATCAAACCATGTTTGCGTCTGTAGAAACGGTAGCACCAAATTCGGGAAAATTACTCAAATCTTTCGATGCTGGAGCAACTTGGGTCAGCAAAAACTTTCCAGATGTCGATGTACAAGCCGTTGGTTTCGTTTCGGCAACACACGGTTGGATGGGTGGACATCATACAGGGTTTTACGAAACATTTGATGGTGGCGATAGTTGGGCAAATATCTCGGTTGGAAGTAATCTGAATCGCATTTTCTTTATTTCGCCAATGCTTGCCTTTGCTTGCGGAACTACGATTTATAAGTTTAGCGATACTGGTTTATCTAATATCAATTTTGAAGAAAAAGATCGCGTGCCGCTAAATATTAGAATAATTCCAAATCCAGTTACAGATAAACTAAATTTTTCGATTGAATTTATATCAAACGATCACATTAAAATCGAATTATATGATAGTTTAGGTCGACGATTAAAAGAACTTCAAAAAGAAGATATTCCTGAAGGCATAACAAAAAACTATTCTTTTGATTTTCCTTATGAATCTGGTACTTACATTCTAAACTTTCATAATAATACAGGTAGGCAATCTATTAAATTTGTGAAAAAGTAGTGTTAAATTAGTAGGTTAATGAAAACCATTTCTTCTTTTGAATATAGTTTTTAAAGGTCTTTTTCTTTCTTAAACATTTTTTCATGATACTTTCCTACTATATAATATAAGTTATTGAGTTAAAAAAATTAATACTCTTTTTTAAACCTTTTTCTATTTCTGTTGTCTTATCAAAAATAATATTAATCTTTAAAATTAAAAACAATGAAAATTAAAGTAATTTTATCGGCTATTGCTCTAGTTGCAATTAGCAGTACTTCATTTGGTCAAAACCAAACAGCAAGAGTTAAAGACGGTATAAAAAGTGGTGAAATCACAAAAAGTGAAGCAGCAAAAATCAAAGAAAAAAGGCAAGAAACTCAAGCAACTGTTAAAGATGCTAAAGCAGACGGGGTAGTTACTCCAGAAGAAAAATTAGAAATCGAAAGAAAAAGAAAAGAAGCAAGTAGAACTATCTACAGAAAAAAACACAATGATGTAGAAAAAAAATAGTATTTGCTTTACTTCTATATATTTTTAAAACTGTCTCAAAGGCAGTTTTTTTTATACTTTTTTTTTATAGATATGAAGTTCAAATAAATATCTAACTTCAATTTTCATCAAATATTATTTTTAAAATAGTTTAAGATTTTAATAACTATTATTTTTTTCTTAAACAACCCTAAAAATCCATTCAAAAACTTATTTTTGCAACATGAGCAAGAAAAATATGGACAAAGTTGTCTTTCATCAAATAAAAGTTTTGGACGCTGGAGCAAAAGGCGTTTCGGTTGCAAAAGCACCAGATGGCAAAGTGGTTTTTATCCCAAATGTGGTTCCTGGCGATGTTGTAGATGTGCAAACTTTCAAGAAAAGAAAAGCGTATTACGAAGGAAAAGCCGTGAAATTTCATGAGTTTTCCGAGCATCGAATTGAGCCAATTTGTGAGCATTTTGGAGTTTGTGGCGGTTGCAAATGGCAGAATATGAAATATGAGCAACAACTTTTTTACAAACAAAACGAAGTAAAAAACCATTTGCAAAGAATTGGGAAAATTGAACTTCCCGAATTCGAAAATATTTTGGGTTCCGAGAAAAAGTTTTTTTACAGAAACAAAATGGAATTTGGCTTTTCGAATGCGCGTTGGCTCACCGAAAACGAAATTGATAGTACAGAGGATTTAGGAAACAGAAACGCATTGGGTTTTCATATCCCAAAAATGTGGGACAAAATTTTGGATATCACCAAATGTCATTTGCAAGAAGATCCATCGAACGCGATTAGAAACGAAATTAGAAAATTTGCGATTGATAATAATCTAGAATTTTTTAATCCACGTGCGCACGAAGGTTTGCTGAGAACCTTGATGATTAGAACAGCATCGACTGGCGAAATAATGGTTTTGATTCAGTTTTTTGAGGAACAAAAGGAAAATCGCGAAATGCTTTTGGACTTTTTAGACAAAAAATTTCCTGAAATCACTTCCCTTCAATATGTGATTAACGGTAAACCAAACGACACGATTTACGACCAAAATATTGTACTATATAAAGGTAGAGATTACATTCTTGAAGAAATGGAAGGTTTGAAATTTAGCATTAATGCAAAATCATTTTACCAAACCAATTCCGATCAAGCCTACGAATTGTACAAAATTACCAGAGATTTTGCAGGATTATCCGGAACCGAATTGATTTATGATTTATATACTGGAACAGGAACAATAGCACAATTTGTATCTAAAAATGCTAAAAAAGTAATTGGTGTAGAATGCGTTCCCGAAGCAATTATTGATGCAAAAGCCAATGCAAAACGCAACGAAATAACCAATTGTGAGTTTTTTGTTGGCGATATGAAAGTGGTTTTTAACGAAGCATTTATTGCACAACATGGTAAACCAGATGTAATTATTACCGATCCGCCACGCGACGGAATGCACAAAGATGTAATTGAGCAAATCCTGAAAATTGCTCCGCAAAAAGTGGTTTATGTAAGTTGCAATTCGGCTACACAGGCTCGAGATTTGGCATTAATGGACGAAAAATACAAAGTTACTCGTGTGCGCCCAGTGGATATGTTTCCACAAACGCATCATGTAGAAAATGTTGTACTTTTGGAATTGAGATAATTTAAATTTTTATTTAAAATGAAAAAAATAATTCTAGTCATACTACTATTCATTTCGTTTTCGAGTTGTGAGAAAGACGATATTTGCGATCCAACTACGCCAACTACGCCAAAGTTAGTAATTGACTTTTACGATGCTTTAAATCCGACTATTTTAAAACCTGTAACAAATTTAGTTATTGCAGAAGTTGGAAATTCGGTTGGATTTACTCCTTTTTCTGGAACTGAAATAAAAATACCTTTAAAAACACAATTGGATATAACGAAATATCGTTTCATATCTAATTATTCCGACCCTACTACGATACTCACAAACGAAGATGTTATAGAGTTCGATTATACTCGAAACAATGTTTTTATATCTAGAGCCTGCGGTTTCAAAACCTTGTTTACGCTAAATTCGGGATTACCAATTCAAACCGAACCAGCAACTCCCGACGGAAAATGGATACAAAGCATTATTGTTGCACAACCAAACATTACAAATGAAAATGAAATACACATCAAAATATTATTTTAGTTTTTTGTTGGTATTGCTATCAATGTCAATGCTATCACAAACTACAAAAGCAACTTCTTCCGAAAAAAAGAAAGACTCTATTCCACCAAGAATAGAACGTTACGGGGTCCGTTTTGGTGTAGATTTGTATAAAATTACAAAATCATTGTTAGATAAAAACTATAAAGGTTTGGAACTTGTAGGCGATTATCGGGTAACTAAAAACTATTATTTGGCGACCGAAATTGGTAATGAAAACAAAACTACCGATGATACTCGATTGAATTTTACAACTAGAGGAACTTATTTTAAAGTTGGTTTTGACTACAATAGTTACGAAAATTGGTTGAATATGGAAAACATGGTCTACATCGGATTACGATACGGTGTTAGTACATTTAGTCAAGAATTAAATACATACAAAATATATAATACAAGTACTTATTTTGGGGAAGCACCAAGTCTTGCTTCGGGGCAAAAATTTGATGGACTGTCAGCACAATGGTTCGAATTTGTTGCTGGAATAAAAGCAAAAGTTTATAATAATATTTATGTAGGCTTTAGCGTTCGGATAAATAAATTTATCACTAACAAAAAGCCCGAAGGTTTTGATAATTTGTATATTCCAGGATTTAATCGAACGTATGATGGCGATTTCGGAGCAGGATTTAATTACACTGTTTCTTATTTATTACCCATTTATAAAAAGAAAATTGCCGTAATTTCCAAAAAAAAATAATTCAATTAGCAATATAAAATCTATTTGACTTCTCTAGTTCCTTTCAAAAACATCCAACGCATATATAGTTTTTCGCCATCTTTGGTTTTTATTGCCTGAAATTTTGGTGCCAAAATAGTTCCTAAAATAAAAGCGGTTAATGGAATGAAAAAACCTTTTAGATCAATGTATTTGTAAATCAAAACTCGAAACAAAATAAATAATACTGCAAAGCAAATCAGTTGATAAAAAAAAGCACGTATTTGTAGTTTTGACATTTTTGAATTTTTATTGAAAATGAGAAATAAAGATATTGTTTTATAGCTCTCCTTTTTCGGCTAATTTTCGCTCTAATTCTGCAGTAAATTCTTCGAGAACAGGTTTCATGGTGCTTTCTGGAATATCCGAAATTCGAATGTACATCAAACCATCTGTGGCATTATTGAATAACGGATCTACATTAAAAGCCACTAATCGTGCATTTTGTTTAATGTATTTTTTAATCAAAACGGGTAATCTTAAGTTTCCAGGTTCTAATTCATCGATAATTTTATCGAGTTTATTCAAGTCAGATTCGGCTTCATCGAAAATAAAATCCTTATCGGCATCTTTCAATTTGACTTTAAATTCTTTTTTCGGATGCACATATTGCGCAATGTACGGATCATAATAATGCGATTTCATGAACTCAATCATCAGCGATTTCGAAAAATCGGAAAATTGATTACTAATGCTCACGCCGCCAAGTAAAAATTTATGTTCTGGATATCGCAATGTGGTGTGAATAATTCCACGCCAAAGCAAGAACAAAGGCATTGGTTTTTGTTGATAATCTTTGATGATAAACGCACGACCCATTTCGATGGATTTATGCATCATGTCATGCAACTCTGGTTCGAATCTAAAAAGTTCGTTCAAATAGTAGCCTTCCATTCCATATTTTGGAAAAATCTCTGAACCCAACCCCATTCTATAGGCGCCAGCAATACAATTATATTCCGTATCCCACAAAAACATGTGATGGTAATAGCGATCAAATTTATCAATATCAGTCGACTCATTTGTTCCTTCACCAACTTCTCGAAAAGTAATTTCGCGCAAACGACCAATTTCGTGCAATACGTTTGGGATATCAGTGGCTCGTGCAAAAAACACCTCGTAGTTTTTACTTTGCAGCAATCTACAATCTGTTTTCCTCAAAGATTCTACTTCTACAATCATTTTTTCTTGGTTTGCACCAGTTACAATTGTTTTTGGATTTTTTTGAATTTTAGGAATTTTTAGGTTTTGAGGATTCAAATTGTCTAACAAATTCTTTTCTTTTTCAAAAGAATTTGCAAGCATGTAAGTTTTTTTTCTTAAAAATTCGGTATAATCTTCAAGAGTTTTATATTCGGATTGTTCTGCAACAGAAATTGCTTTTCCTATTCGAACTTTGATGACTCTATTTTTTTGAGACAACAACTCCGAAGGTAATTTTGCAGTTCGCAATGTATCTCCAATTTTTGAAAGAAAATAGAACAATCGACTGTTTTTTGCATGAAAATAAATGGGAACAACAGGAACTTGTGCTTTTCTAATAACCTTCATTGCGCCTTCTTCCCAAGGTTTGTCGACCACTAATTTATCATCTTTGTAAGTAGAAACTTCGCCAGCAGGAAACATCCCTAGAGGTTTTCCGTCGCTCAAATGTCGCAATGTTTCTTTTATTCCGATTACGCTCGATTTCGCATCCTTGTGATTCTCGAAAGGATTTACAGGCATAATGTATTTTTTCATTGGCTCAATTCTGTGCAACAAAAAATTAGCAATAATCTTGAAATTAGGTTCTTTTTCAAGCATTAATTTCAAAAGCAAAATCCCGTCAATTCCGCCTAATGGATGGTTAGAAATCGTAATATATGCCCCGTCTTTTGGTAACCTTTTAAAATCTTCTTCGGGGATTTCGAATTTAATCTGAAATTCATCTAAAATAGCGTTCAAAAAAACAGTGTCTTCCAAATGTTTATTGCGATCGTAGATTTTATTTAGAATGGAAATTCGCAACACCTTCATGAGCAACCAGCCCGAAAATGTTCCGAAAACTCCATATTTATCGGTATTTATAGCCTTTGCAACTTCTTTAGCGGTAACTAAACCCATATTATGTATTGTTTAAGCGAAAAACAAAGATAGCAAAAAAGCCCAAAGTTCAACAAACTATTTATTCGATTTTCTAACACTTTTTATATCGAATTTTAGTACTTTTGAAATCATTAAAAATTTTTGAAATCAAAAAATGAAAATCATTTCCTATAACGTAAACGGCATTCGAGCCGCAATCACAAAAGGCTTTTTGGATTGGTTACAAGCCGCAAATCCAGATGTAATTTGCCTACAAGAAATTAAAGCAACACAGGATCAAATTCCTGTGGACGAAATCACAAAAGCAGGCTATCCTTTTCAATACTACTATTCGGCACAGAAAAAAGGATATAGCGGTGTTGCAATTCTTTCTAAAACGGAACCAAAAAATATTGTTTATGGAACCGGAATTGAACACATGGATTTCGAAGGACGCAATCTCCGAGCCGATTTCGATGGTGTTTCTGTCATGAGTTTATATTTGCCATCAGGAACAAACATTGAAAGATTAGACCATAAATTTATGTTTATGGATGATTTTCAAAATTATATCAATGAATTGAAAAATACCGTTCCAAATCTTGTCATTTGCGGCGATTATAACATTTGTCACCAAGCAATAGATATTCATAATCCAGTTGGAAACAAAAATGTATCTGGTTTTTTGCCCGAAGAACGTGCTTGGATTGGCAGTTTCATGAAATCGGGATTTATTGATAGTTTTCGTTATTTCAATTCAGAGCCACACCAATATAGTTGGTGGAGTTATCGAGCAGGAGCAAGAGCCAATAACAAAGGTTGGCGATTGGATTATGCGCTAGTATCAGAAAATTTACGAAACAAACTCAAACGTGCCGTGATTTTGTCGGACGCAGTACATTCTGATCATTGTCCAATTTTAGTGGAAATAGAATAGATTCTTAAATAATATAAACTTCAAAAATTACATTTAAAATGATCAAAAAAATCTCCATTTCAATACTGATTTTAGCACTAACAACATCTTGTGTATCTAAAAAAATCTTTAACGAACTCGAAACTAAATTCGCAGATCTCAAAAAAGAAAATCGAAAAATGGCCGATGTTAACGACAGTATTTCAAAACTAAAATCCAAATTAGACGTCGAAAATGCCAATACGATTTCGGAAAGAGACAAACTCAAAGCCGAACGAGATAAACTATTAGCAGACTATAATGTGGCATCAAAAAGTTTAAAAACATTGCAAGATTCATATAAATCACTCGAAAAAAATAGTGACGAATCTTTGCAAGCCAACATGGCAAAAAACCGTGAATTGTTAGCACAACTCGATGCAAAAGAGAAAGCATTGGCAGCAGAACAAGAAAAATTCAATAAAACTAAAAGCGATTTAGCCTCAAACTCCAAACGACTTGCAGAACTCGAAGCCATTATTGTGGCTAAAGAAGCCAGCATGAAAAAATTAAAAGAAACTTTGTCGAAATCGCTAAAAGCCTTTGAAGGCAAAGGTTTAACAGTGCAACAAAAAGACGGAAAAGTGTATGTTTCTATGGAAAATAAACTCCTTTTTGAATCTGGAAAATGGGACGTAAATTCCGAAGGTAAAAAAGCCGTTTTGGCCGTGAGTAAAGTTCTGGGTGATAATCCAGAAATTTCGGTTTTGATAGAAGGTCACACAGACAACGATAAATTTGGCGCAGCAGTGGGTTCTATAGAAAATAATTGGGATTTGTCCACAAAAAGAGCCACAGCAATTGTAAACATATTATCCGAAAACACAAAAATCAACAAACAAAATCTTACTGCTGCTGGTAGAGGTGAGTTTGCGCCTTTGATGAGCAACGATACTCCAGAAGGAAAAGCCAAAAACCGAAGAATTGAAATTATTTTGACGCCAAAACTTGACGAAATTTCAAAAATGCTGAATGAGATAAATTAAATGTAAATCTTTCCTTTTCATTGTTTTTGCTCTATTTACTTTTGGTTGCAAATCAAAAATTAATCAAAAAAAAAATGGACTAAACGAAAGGAAATCGATAACCGTTGATTCTTTAGATTATCTATACAAAGTAATTGAAAAATATAAAAAAGGGAATCCAAAAGAAACTTGGAAATACATTTATAGCAATAAAACGGAGTTTTAAAAACACAAAAAACATATAAAGACGGAAAGGTAATTGATAGTCTTAATTACTAAAAATAAATAATTTAAAATTATAAAAAATCCCAATCTTACGATTGGGATTTTTATTTGTTTAAAAATTTTTAGACTACCAAATTTTCACTCTTTTTTCGGGAGCAACAAACATCCCGTCGCCCGATTTAATATTAAAAGCCTGGTAAAAAGCATCTACGTTTTGTAACGGAACATAGGCGCGATACATACCTGGAGAGTGCGGATCGGTTTTTACTTGATTTTTAAGAGCCTCATCACGCATTTTAGATCTCCATACGGTTGACCAAGAAATAAAGAAACGTTGTTCGGGCGTGTAACCATCAATCAACCCTATTTTTTTGTTAGCCAAGTATAATTGTAAACCATCGTAAGCGGCATTTACACCTCCTAAATCACCAATATTTTCTCCTAATGTAAATTTTCCGTCAACATGAGTTCCTGGTAATGGCTCGAGTGCGCTATATTGAGTTGCCAACGCCCCTGTTAACGCATTGAACTTTGTTAAATCGTCTGCTGTCCACCAATCAACTAAATTACCATCGGCATTATATCTAGCGCCAGAATCGTCAAAGCCATGAGAAATTTCATGTCCAATAACGGCTCCTATTCCGCCATAGTTAACCGCCTCGTCTGCTTGGTAATTGTAAAAAGGTGGTTGCAAAATAGCTGCTGGGAATACAATTTCGTTATAAGATGGATTGTAGTATGCATTTACGGTTTGCGGTGACATCCCCCATTCGGTTTTGTCAACAGGTTTTGTTAACTTTTCAATTCCTTCTTGATTTCTCCATTTAGATATGTTAATATCATTTTGAAAGTAACTTCCGCCTTCTGTAGGATTCTGAATTACTAAAGCCGAATAATCTTTCCATTTGTCTGGATAACCAATTTTTATGGTTAATTTATTCAATTTTTCTTGTGCTTTTACTTTTGTTTCGGCACTCATCCAAGTTAAATTGTTTATCCTGTTTGAGTAAGCTTTAATTACGTTTTTAATCATATTCGCTGCTTTTTCTTTTGCTTCAGCAGGAAATTTTTTGTCAACATATAGTTTTCCTAATGCTTCTCCAATGTTTCCGTTTACAGTTTGTAATGCGCGTTCATCTCTTTTTCTTTGTTTGATAGCGCCACTTAGTGTTTTTCCATAAAAATCCCAATTTGCGTTTTCGATATCAACACTCAAGGAATTAGAAGAACCGTTTAGTAAACTCCAACGCATGTAGTTTTTCCAATCTTCCACATTATCAGCTACAAAAATTGTTTGTAAAGCGGCCATATATTTTGGCTGAGAAACAATTACGTTATCAATGTTTTTATATCCAACGGTTTTCAAAAATTTATCCCAGTTAATAGCAGGAACTAACTTTTGCAAATCCGCAACAGACGTTGGATTGTAGGATTTTCTATCGTCGCGAGATTCTACTCTATCGAATCGTGGTTGAGACATAGATACTTCAAAATCCAATATTTTTTTTGCTTTTGTAGTGGCATTTTCTTTATTTTCTCCAAGATATTGAAGCATTTTAGCAACATGCAAAACATACTTTTCTCTTTTTTCCTTAGAATCTTTTTCGTCAGAAACATAGTAATCTCTATCGGGCAAACCTAAACCACCTGGTCCAAGATACAAAACATTTTTGTTACTATCTTTTGCATCTGCACCAACTCCAAAACCAAAAAACCCGATTCCTCCCATTGGCTCCATTTCCATCATCAAATTTTGCAAATCGTCTATGTTTTTTACCGCATCTATTTTAGCCAAATAGGGTTTCAAAGGAGCGATTCCCGCTTTATTTCTTCCAACTGTATCTAAAATAGATTTGAAAAGATTTACTGCTTTTCCTTGGTCGGTGATAGATTTGTATTTCGTGTTCAAAGCCGCTTCTTTCAATACAGCCATAACATCGATATCGGTTTTTTTGCGCAACTCGTCAAAGCTTCCCCAACGACTTCTGTCCGCAGGAATTTCGGTGTTTTTTAGCCATGTTCCGTTTACGAACTTAAAAAAATTATCTGTTGGTTTAATGGTTTTGTCCATTAGCGCAACGTTTACTCCAGGTTCTTTTTTTGCTACCATTGTTTTTTGTGCTTGACTTTCTGTTAATGCAAATAGTGCAGGAATTACAAAAAGTAAACTTTTGTTTATTTTCATTTTCATTTTTTTGAAATGGTTATAGTTATAATTACAAAAATATTCATTAAATATTTAAAATTTTGTTAAAATTTAGTAAGATTTTGAAATGAAATTTTAACTTATATTATAAGTGGGATTTTGTAATTTTACAAAAATTTTCAATATGTCAAAATTCTTAAAAAAATACCGCACTTTTCTATTTGTGTTTATGGGTTTTTCCGTAATTTCAGTTTTTTTGTTTTATACGGCACTAAAGCCAAAAAAAATATTGCCGATTTATAATCCATCGGATGTAAACCCAGAATTGGTCGATTCGACAATGCAGTACGAAAGTAAATATCACAAAATAGCCGATTTTTCGTTTACAAACCAAAACGGAAAGACAATCACACAAAAAGATTATGAAGGAAAAATATATGTAGCCGATTTTTTCTTTACAACCTGCGGTTCTATTTGCCCAAAAATGACTACTAATTTAGGTGATGTTCAAAAAGCAATTATTAACAATCCAAAGGTCATGTTGCTCTCGCACAGCGTTATGCCCGATATTGATAATGTTTCGGTACTGAAAGCCTATGCTATTAAGAACAAGGTCAATGACTCGAAATGGAATCTTGTTACGGGGGATAAAAAAGAAATTTATAGACTTGCAAGAATGTCATATTTAGCAGTGAAACAAGGCAAACCAAATGAAATGTACGATATGGTACACACCGAAAATTTTGTTTTGGTAGATTCAAAAAAACAAGTTCGAGGCTTTTATGACGGTACAAAAAAAGATGAAATAGCAAGACTAATTAATGATATTAATTTTTTATGCGAAGAGAAATAATTGATTAAAAGGTTGAAAATAAATAAACTAAAAATAACAAAATTAATTAATTTATAAAAAAACAAGATGTTAAAACTAAACATAAAAACAACTCAAAATCAGGCAATAATCAAATTTGAGTTTCCAGATTTCATAACTCAAAACCAAAGTTTTGAATTCAAAAATATAGATGAAGCAAAAAATTCCGAACTTGCCAAACAATTATTCTATTTGCCATTTGTAAAAACCGTTTTCATTTCTGGAAATTTTATCGCCATTGAGCGTTACAATATAGTGGAATGGTCAGACGTGCAAGATGCTGTTGCAGAACAAATAGAAGATTTTGTCAACAAAGGAGGTAAGATTATCACCGTTGACGAAAACAAATCAACCAAACAACCTGTTACCGTATATGGCGAAACTACGCCAAATCCATCTGCATTGAAATTTGTAGTAAGCAGAATGTTAACTAAAAATGCAATCGAATTCAAAAATATTGACGAAACATCGGCATCGCCATTGGCTAAAGAATTATTCAAATTTCCGTTTGTAAAAGAAGTTTTTATAGACGAAAACTATGTGTCGGTAATAAAATACGACGTGACCGATTGGTCGGAAATTACACTCGAATTACGAACTTTTATCAAACAATTTATTGAAAATGGCGGAACAGTTCTCGACGAAACCATGATTATTCCCGATTCGAAACAAGAAAAACAACAAATCAAAAACTTCGACCACCTTGATACTACGTCTCAACAAATCATTAATATTCTCGAAGAATATGTAAAACCAGCCGTACAAGCCGATGGTGGAAACATTTTATTCGATTCCTACGATGCTTCAGAAAAACGAGTAAAAGTAGTACTCCAAGGCGCATGTAGTGGTTGTCCATCATCGACATTCACGCTAAAAAGTGGCATCGAAAACATGCTCAAGGACATGCTCAAGGACGAAGACATAAAAGTCGAATCCATCAACGCATAATTCAAAAAAAAAAAAGTACATTTATAGTTCTAATCATAAAAAACTAAAATCATGGCAGTTCTAAAAGTAATCGAAGTCCTTTCTAGTTCCGAAACGAGTTGGGAAGATGCAACAAAAAAAGCAGTCGAAAAAGCATCAAAATCAGTAAAACACATTCGTTCTGTATATGTGCAAGAGCATAGCGCAGCAGTAAAAGACGGCAAAGTAACCGAATTTAGAGTCAACCTCAAACTGACGTTCGAACTCGAATAAACATCAAAAAAATCAAAAGCGTTTCTACTCGAGACGCTTTTTTTTGGAAACCAATCCCAAACTTCATGAATAAACTCCATCTCGAAACAAGCCCATATTTATTACAACATGCCAACAATCCAATCCATTGGAATGCTTGGAATTCAGAAACATTAGAATATGCAAAACAAAAAAATAAACTCCTTGTAGTTAGCGTTGGTTATTCTGCTTGCCATTGGTGTCATGTAATGGAGCACGAAAGTTTCGAAGATTCAGACGTGGCAAACGTCATGAATTCAAATTTTGTATCCATAAAGGTGGATCGCGAAGAACGCCCAGATATCGATGCCGTTTACATGAAAGCCATTCAAATAATGACCAATCAGGGCGGTTGGCCTATGAATGTGGTTTGCTTGCCCGATGGAAAACCAATATGGGGCGGAACCTACTTTCGAAAAACAGAGTGGATCAATTCTTTGGAACAATTACAAAAATTGTATCTCGAAAATCCATCAAAAATGATTGATTATGCAGAAAAATTACAATCCGGAATGCAATCTATCTCTGTAATCCAAAATCAAAATCTCGAAACCAATCTTTTGCAAGAACTATTGATTCCGCTAGTCGAAAAATGGAAAAAAAGTTTCGATTTAGAATTTGGCGGTATGGCCAGAGCACCAAAGTTTATGATGCCAAATAATTACGCTTTTTTGATGCGATTTGCTCATCAAAATAGAGATGAAAAAGTACTGGAATTTGTAAATCTTACGCTTACTAAAATGGCCTATGGAGGATTATTTGATACTATCGATGGCGGATTTTCGCGCTATTCTGTTGATTTAAAATGGCATGTACCACATTTTGAGAAAATGCTTTATGATAACGGACAATTAGTTTCATTATACGCAGATGCATACAAACTAACTCACAATCCACTTTATAAAGAAGTTGTCGAAAAAACATTACAATTCGTTGAAAAAGAATGGCTCACGACTGAAGGCGGCTTTTTTTCGGCATTAGATGCTGATTCGTTAAATACAAAAAACCATCTCGAAGAAGGTGCTTTTTATGTTTGGACAAAACCCCAATTACAATCAATCTTGAAACAAGATTTCGAATTATTTTCGGAAGTTTTCAATGTCAATGAGTTTGGTTTTTGGGAACACAATAATTACGTTTTGATTCAAAATCAATCGTTAGAGCAAATTGCAAAAAACAATGAAATTTCGGTTGAGAAACTTCAAATCAAAAAACAAACTTGGGGAAAATTGCTGTATTCAGAACGCGAAAAACGTTCTAAACCAAGGCTAGACGATAAAATAATTACCTCTTGGAATGCGTTGATGCTAAAAGGTTTTGTTGATGCATACAAAGCCATTGGGAACGAAGATTATCTTAAAACAGCATTAAAAAACGCTCATTTTATTTCCGAAAATCTCATTTCAGAAAAAGGAAATCTATATCATACTTATAAAAATAGAAAAGCAAAAATAAATGGTTTTCTCGAAGATTATTCGCTCGTGATTGAGTCATTTATTACTTTGTATGAAGTTACTTTCGACGAAAATTGGCTCACAAAAAGTAAACAATTAATAGATTATTGCTTGGATCATTTTTACGATTCTCAAAGTTCGTTTTTTAGTTTTAAATCAAATTTAGACAAACAACTCATCGCATCACATTTCGAAACCGAAGACAATGTAATTTCGGCATCAAATTCAGTAATGGCAAGCAATCTTTACAAATTGAGTGTTTATTATGAGAATCAATATTATGAGGAAATTTGCCTAAAGATGCTACATCATATTCTTCCAAATGTGGACTATCCGTCGGCCTATTCTAATTGGCTGAATGTTTTTATGAATTTCTCAATATCGAATAAAGAATTAGCAATTTGCGGTAAAAATGCTTTAGAATTTTCAAGAAAAATAAATCAAAAATACCTACCCAATTTGATGGTTTCTGGATTAGAAAGAAAATCGGAATTACCATTTCTACAAAATCGTTTTTTAGAAAACGAAACGCTTTTTTATTTGTGCGAAAACAAATCGTGTCAGCAACCAAGTTTTGATTTCAATGAAATTCTAAAAAAATTAGAATCATAGTAAAAAAAATGTAAATTTGTAATCTAACACTAAATCAAAAACAAAATGGGATTCGGAAGTTTTATTAAAGGAATATTTGGAAAAGACAACAAACAAGTTGAAGAAATAGTTGACAAAGCAGGAAGTTTTGCTGATGATTTAATCGAAAAAGCAAAAGATGCCGCTGGCGATTTAGTCGAAAAAGCAGAAGGTTATGCTGATGTTGCAAAAGCAAAAGTTGACGAATACGTTCCTGCTGCAAGCGTAACCGTTGCTGGAATTGTAGATTCTGTGAAAGAAACAGCCGGTAATGCAATTGACAAAGCAGGCGACTTTGCTGATCATGCAGTTGAAACTGTAAAAGCAAAAGTAAATGATTTAACAAACGATGAGACAAAAGCGGCAGACGAAAACGCCGACTAAATTATATAGATTATTATATACAAAAACCTTCTCATTTGAGAAGGTTTTTTTGTTTATTAAAAAATTATCCAGCAACAGTGGCGGTTACCACACTGCTCCATAAACCAACTTTATCATCACCAAACAAATACATGGCTCGATAGTTCCAAATTGCACTTTGTCCTCCTAATGGCATTACTGAGTTATCGATAAAATTAGGATGCAAATCTTTGTCGAGCGTTATAAAACCCGCGCCGCTGTCTTTCTCGATAATAATTCCTTCAAATTTTCCTTTTTTCCAGTCTAAATTTACTTTTCCAGCACGCATGACTACTTTTAGTATAGGTTGCGCATTGTCTAAATCTAATTTTTGTGCAGCACTAAATTCAATACCTAAATTCTGTCCAATGGCGGTAGTGTAATTTTGATGAGATTTTAATCGATTAACCATAGTAGTAAATCGAAACACAATTCCTGGAGCCACTGAATTTGGAGCCACATCTAACACTGGCAGTGTTGGAGCATTATTGCTGATTATATTAGACTCTCCTTTTTTGAGAATGTTTTTGAATGTGATCCAATCTTTTTTAAAAGTTTCAACTTTTAGCACGTTTTTTATGCCCCAATCAAAATACAAAGCATCGGACTGAATACTCGTAACTTCGGCAAGAGTAAATCCAAAATTAGCAGCATAAGTGTCAATTTTGGATGCAAAATTAGATAATTGTATTGCAAATTTTTCGTCGGTAATTTCAAGATAATTTCTCATAATTTATATAGGGATTAAATTAATACTACAAACTAAAATTCAATTAGTACGCCAATTTTTAAAAATATTCGTTACATAAATCATAAAAAAATGTTATAAAATTATTTATTTATGATTTTTTATTGACAATCCATGATTTAAAATAATCTTAAAATGGGTGAAAACAATTTTAGAATGGGGGGAAATAATTTTTGAAAGGGTAGAAATTATTTTTATCTGTTCTAAAATAGTCATGGATTGGGAAAAAATGATTTTAGAAAGGGGGAAAATTATTTTAGAAAGGGTAGAAATTATTTTAGGAACGAAAAAAATGTTTTTGAACAGGAGAAAATAATTTTAGAACGGGGGACATGATTTTTTAGAGTGTAATGATTAGATTGTGTAAACTCATTTAATGAGTGCATTTAATCTAAAACGTAAATAAATTTTTACTTTGATAATGATTTTTCTATAATGGTTAATAATCTATTATTTTCTTTTCTTAAGTTTTCTATTGTACTCAAATATTGATTTTCTAGTTTTTCGGACAATTGATTTATGGTTAAATTATTGGTTTCTCCTTTGTTTTTATGATTGTAAAAAGTATAACTATCGTCAGAAATTAAATCTTGGATTGGGATTTTGTAATACTGCGATAATTTTTGAAGTGTTTCTATATCTGGTTTTGAAACCTCTAACTCATAATTTGATATGGATGATTGAGAAATATTCAGGTCTATTGCTAATTCTTCTTGAGAGATTCCTTTTTGTTTTCTTAGATCATAAAGTTTTTTTCCAGTTGTCATAGTATGAATTATTATAATGGTGGTAAAAACACCATTTTTTTAATTGTTAAATAAAAATTTTACATCTATTTTTGTCCAAATTATTATAATAATATTATACTTACAATTCTTATGATTTTTGTTGATGCGTTTTATTGATTCTTAACAAATGAAAAATACAATTGTACCAATAATACTTGTATTAACCCGTTGGGTGTAATTAAATTATTTGATTTTTAATAATATTTATTGGTCTGTCAAAGATAAATTTATTGACATATTGAACCAAAGTTAATGCTGTTATTTTTGCTAATATTCTTGTTTTAAATCCCTAAAAAGTTTTAGCATAATTGTTTCTAATTTTGAACTGGTCACATAATAGTGAAAATAATGTTTCAATTCTTTTTCTTGATTTTCTAAAAATATAAGGTTGTGGCTTATAGTCTTTTTGATTTTTCCTTTTTGGCGTTTGCTTCGCCTGTTCGCCTGTCAGGCTCGGGTCTAATTTGATATTTACGGTTTGAAATAGATCTAACTGAATTGTTTTTGACAAATAACCTCTATCTCCAAGCAACACACAATCAGACATTTGCAGTTTAATGTTTTTCAAAAAATGAACATCATGAACTTCTGCTTTTGTAATGTCTATTGAATGAAAAATACCTGAAATAGAACAAACTCCATGCAATTTATATCCATAAAACCAATTATTTTGCGAGGCACAAAAACCTTTTGTTGGTGCTGTTTCAAACTCTTTTTTACAAATTTTAATTCTTCGATGACGTGCAAATTTGCAAATTTCTAACGGCATACTATCTACGATATAATAATCTTCAAATTCTAAAAAACGTGATGCTAATTTTGTTCTTACTTCTTCTGCAAATAAAAACAATTTTCGCCTTCGTTTGTTAAACTGACTTCGCTCAATTAAGTTTGGAATTTGACTAACATCAACCAATTTAAATAATGAATTTTCACTATCAATTGACATAAATTCAGCAGTTAAACTAAGAGCAACTACCTCTAAATCAGACATTTTTAAACTTCTTCCAATCCCTGATTTATATTCTAATTCACAATTCAAAGAAGTTATAACTTCTAAAACTCTTAAATAAATTTTTACTATATTTGACATGAATATTGGTTTGTTTTGCGACTTCAAGATACTGAATTTCAGTATCTTGACCAATATTTATTCAACTTATTTTAATTTAAATAATTACACCCAACGGGTTATATTACTATTCATTTACTCAATTGTTAGTGTAATTTTAATATTTAATTTTGTATTAAAAATGAATAAAAATGAGTACATACCAAAAAAACAGAGCCGTATTGTATTGAGATGGCTATTATTTTTTACAGCCTTGGTTGTTACATTTGTAATTGCTTTTATGTATTGTACCTATTTGTTTTGGAGTGTAAAAAGTCCCGATATTATAAAATTTAATTCAAGTTATGCTATATATATTCTTGGAATTTGTTTAACATTAATTCCTTTAAGTTTAATTATTTATCCAGAAGTACTTTATGGGATACCTAATAACAAGGATTCTATTTTTGTAAAAAGCAGTGCCCCAAGCGAAACGCAGCAAAAATTATATATTGAAAAAGATACAATTAAACCAATTAGTGATTCTTTAAGTAAAGATATAGAGCCCAGATTTATTGAATTATCGGAGTCTATTTTAAAATTTATAAAAGAGAAAAATTTATATTTAAATTCTAATTTTTCAATGGAAGAACTTTCTCGTGCTATGGATGTGCCCAAACATCATCTTTATTATTGTTTTAATAGTGTGTTAAAAACTAAATTAACAGATCTTCGTTCAGAATTAAGAGTTGATTATGCAAAGCAACTAATCGAAGATGGACTTTTGGATCATTTTACATTAGATGTTGTGGGTAACAAAGTTGGTTTTTCAACTCGATCTTCTTTTCAAAGTACTTTTAAAAAAATAGAAGGCTGTTCACCAGGAGAATATCGAAAAACAAAATCCTGATAAACTTTTTAATAAAGTGATTGCGGCTTTTGATAAAAAACCTGTAGAGAAAAAAGATAGTACTATGAATAATGAAAATCACAAATAAAATACTAAAGAGTTCATTAAACAATTCCTTAAAAAAAGCTAGAGCAATTTGCTCTAGCTTTGAAAAAAAATAAACTAACAAAACTTTTTTTTAAAGTTACTTAATATTGAAATTAATTAGTAAATAAATATTTATATGCATATTCCATGTCAAGTAACTTAGGGTCTTTGAGACGATGATAGGTTCTTTCCCAAATGATTCGAGGAATCCAAGTGCAGCAAATTTTAGGATAAATCAAAATCCCTTTCCTAACGATTTTTACAGTAAATTTAGGAAAATTTTTAGTTTTATCTTTTACAAATTCACCCATTTCATTTATTAGCATGGGATTTATTGTGCCATTGTTATATAAATTTCCATTGTCAACAACTAACTCTTCTTCATAATTATAAGACTGCCCATAATTATTTGTGTTCGGATAATTTCCAAAACTAAAACAAGACATTTTATCGTCTGGCATCATGTGCTGATCTGTTGCTTGTAAAAAAGTATAATGATTATTAAATTGTGGATTTATTGAAATGTTAGACCATGGCTCAACCATTCCTGTAGCCGATAGATAGGGAGAACTATTACAATAGAATAAATTACTAAACGGTTTATGTTGGTCAATATAAAATCTTGCTGCTCGTGTGGTTGGAATTCCCATATCGAATACTCTTCTGTTTTTTGTGGCTTCGAATGTTGAAAATAGTGACGGATTTATTTGATTTCTTCCACTTGAACTTTCAGTGTTTACTACGCCATCATCTAATCCTTTCAAAAATAATTTAGTAGCATTTGTGATTGGTGTTCCTGTGGGATGATTCCCAGAAACGGTCAAAACAGGAACAGATATATCATTTATGATAGAAGCCCATCTTAAGTAGGCTATTTTAGGTGACAAATCGACTAAAATTGTTGAATTTATAAAACTATTTATATTTGAAACTAAAATACTTAGATCAGTTAAACTAACTGTGCTCAAATCAGTGCCATGAGTATCATTAAATAATTCCGTTAGAGTTTTTGCTATTACACTCGTACCCATTAATCCTGCTGCAACTTTAGGTACAGCCGCTACTGCAACTGCAGCAACATTGCTACCCATTATAGCACTATGCATAGCTATATGTCCCTTACATCTATCAGAAATATAACCCAAATTTCCATATTTGGTTTGTTCTGCACCGCTATTTTTTGTTTTATTAGCAATTGACAACATGATGTCCGCAACCATTCCTCCTGTGGAGTGAGAAATAATTACATATTCTTTACCAAAACATTGTGCTATTAGATGCCCGTTTGCATCAAGTTTTGCATCACCATTAGTTTCTCGTTGAATCCTTAAATCCCCTGGAGTAACAACAACTCCCTCTCCCGTTTGCATGGCATCTCTAATTTGCGACATAATACTATTTGCAGCAGTTTCAGCATCTTGCGAGCAATTATAGGACACAATTAAATATCTATTAGGATATTTAAACAATTTATAATCCCAAATATGATTTTTCCAGTTGTTTTCGGCAACTCCTTTATAGTATCCTTTACCATAAAATTCTGTTTTATCTGGCCAATTGGTCATGGCTCCTTTCACTCCTTTTGCTCTATCAATTATATTTGACATTTCAAGACCATGAACATAAATAATATCTCTACCACCAAATGCCATTTGTGATTTTAGATTATTGGATTTGCATTCACCTTGTGGTAAATTTACAAGTGGCTCAATTAAAGGATAATCATGATTTTCCTGTTGTATATTTTGCACACTATTTATTAATGTTTCTATTTCTTCACAAGTTTCTGTGATACCTGCTGCTTGAAGTTCGGTATCACAATTATAATTGGTTACTTCTTCAGGCAACTCGCCACCTATATTAAAACATTTTTCGGAATTTTCAGAAAAGTTTTGTTCATACATATCCCATGTGCCGTTGTAATTATACAAATCGGTTAAATTTCCGTTGAAATAATCGTCTTCATTGTCGTAGGTAATACACGTGAAAGTAGGTGGTGCAACGCCTAAATTTGCTGGGACAGCAGGGTTTCCCGCAGCATCAACTTCTAATTCTTGACATTCGCTTTCTAGTGTTTCACAAAATGATACATTGTCAATAAGTACTGTTGATGAAACGGCATCATCATTGGTAAAGGCATTAATTGCAATACTATCAAAATCTTTATTGGCTTTCCAGATAGGGAATTCAATAAATGACCAATCACCACAGTCGTGTACTTGCGGACTTCTTCCAATAATTGCAATATCTGCTTGCGGCATTGGATGTGAATTTCCAATAGGTAAAATACCATTATAGGCAATAACTCTAATTTTTCCGTAATCTAAAGGTTGTGTGCCTTTATTGTATTTGACAGCAACTGTTACTTTGTATTTTTTTCCTTTTATAATTTTTGAATCTAATTTTTGAATAATTGCATCGCCCGCTAATTTGTTGCCCGACAGTTCTACATATCCTAAATCTAAACAGCCTTGAGTTGCTACTACTTTTGGGATTCCATAACCTTTTTCCCAACTTGGAGTTTGTCCAAATGGCATTGGTCCACCAACTATTGGAGTTTCTAAAAAATCGCCGTTTGCTATTGGGTTGTTTTCGCATTTTGATTCGTTATTGTCTGATAATCCAACTCCATCACAATCACAACAAGGCAACTGTTTTTCAAGAATTGTTGTGCTGTTTTTATATTGTACGGCTTTACTTAT
>JAYUFL010000031.1:0-41135 GCA_043738745.1 Bacteroidota bacterium | reverse complement strand
GAATTTTCTTCAGAAATTACATTTTGTTCTTTCTGAATTTCTTTTACAGGAATTGGTTTCGACTGTGTTGTAACAACTTTTTCTTCACTCCTAAAATTGTTTCCCATTCCCACATTACTATCCCCAAAGTTTACAGTTACACCGCCTCCACCGCCTCCGTCTGCAAGTTCCGACATGTTTGAAGGTGGCCAAAAACGAATAAAAAATAAAATCAACAACATTGTTCCATATAAAAACACCGATAAAACAATCGATTTTCGTTTGTCTGATCCCGATGAATTAACAAATTTATCTGAAATCCCGTCTAATCTACGTATAATAAAACCAACTGAAATTGCCATTTTTTTTAATTTTTAATCCTCCTTAGAAAAACGCATAAATATACTAAAAATTGTTTATTCTAAAAAATATTAAATTAGCCTATATTTGCAAAAATTAAATTTCATAATGAAAAATATTGTAGCAGAATTGCAGTGGCGTGGATTGGTTCACGACATTATGCCTGGAACCGAAGAGCAACTTTTGAAAGAAATGACAACGGCGTATATTGGATTTGATCCAACGTCTGATTCCTTGCATATTGGTAGTTTGGTTCCAATAGTTTTGCTCATTCATTTAGAGAAATTTGGTCATAAACCAATTGCTTTAGTTGGTGGTGCGACAGGAATGATTGGCGATCCATCAGGAAAATCAGACGAAAGAAACTTGCTCGAAGAAGCGACTTTAAATCATAATGTTGCGGGAATAAAAGAGGTTTTGTCTAAATTTTTAGATTTTAATTCGACTGCTACAAATGCACCAATTTTAGTCAATAACTACGATTGGATGAAGGATTTATCATTTATAAATTTTGCACGCGATGTTGGAAAAAGAATTACCGTAAACTATATGATGGCAAAAGATTCTGTCAAAAAACGACTTTCTAGCGAAGGCGACGGAATGAGTTTTACTGAATTTACATACCAATTAATCCAAGGTTACGATTTTTATCATTTACACAAAACACATAATTGCTTGCTGCAAATGGGCGGAAGCGACCAATGGGGAAACATTACAACAGGAACCGAATTGGTGCGTAGAATGAATGTTGATTCCGAGGACAACAAGGCGTATGCAATGACCTGTCCGCTTGTTACAAAGGCCGATGGGTCGAAATTTGGAAAATCCGAAGGTGGAAATGTTTGGCTAACGGCCGATAAAACTTCGGTTTATAAATTTTACCAATTTTGGTTGAATACCAGTGATTTAGATGCTGAAAAATACATTAAAATTTTTACTTTTCTTTATGAAACAACCATTAATTCATTAATCGAGGAGCATAAAATTGCGCCACATTTACGTGTTTTGCAAAAACGTTTGGCAGAGGAATTAACTGTGTTTGTACATTCTAAAGAAGGTTTAGAAAAAGCCATTCAGGCCTCGAATATTTTGTTTGGAAACTCCAGTTCCGATGATTTGAAACAATTGGATTCGGCTACTTTCCTTGAAGTTTTTGATGGGGTTCCGCAAGCAGAAATCTCGAAATCAGACATTGAAAACGGCATTAATATTGTTGAAGTTTTGAATGAAAAAACGGGTTTTATGAAATCTAATGGCGAAGCACGACGGGCACTAACTGCCAACTCAATCGCCGTCAATAAAGAAAAAGTGACCGAGGAATTTAATCTTACATCGAAAGATTTAATAAACAATGAGTTTGTTTTGCTGCAAAGCGGAAAGAAAAATTATTTTGTGGTTCGAATTGTTTAGAATTTACTCCACCATTAGATTACAACCGCGAATATCAGAATTATCAAAACGTCCCAATATTTCGAAAGAATTGTTGGGATATTTTTTGCCTAAATCCTGCGTTGCAATAAAACTACAAGAATTTATATTTGCTAGGTCAATAACATTTATTCCGCCCGTTTTGCCGTTTGAAAGATAATGCAAAGCATCTTCGGTATCACGGATTTGGATTTGCATCCATTGCGGACATTCAAAAATTCCGTTTCCTAAGGAATAGGCTTGCGATAATAATTCGGTCATTCCGTATTCCGAATGAATGCTCGAAACACCAAAACCATCACAAAGTTGTGCATGAAGTTCCTCGCGAATCATTTCCTTGCGTTTGCCTTTCATACCGCCAGTTTCCATAATTACGGTGTTTTTTAGGTCGAATTTTTGCATTTCGATTAAATCCAATAAAGCATAAGTTACGCCTATTAAAATTACATTTTGACCAGAATTGTCAAGTTGAATGAGCTTTTGAATAAGTTCCGAATAATTATTCAGATAAAAACCACTTTCGGGATTATTTGTCTTTTGGATTAAATCCTGAAACATATAAATCAGCGACGAACCCTCGCGCTCCAAATACGATGGAAGCAAGGCAAGAATTACATAATCCTCTATATTGCCATAAAATTCCGAAAAACCTTTGTTGTAACTTTCCTCGTAAAGCAAAACATCTGTAACCAAATGTTTGCTTGTAATCATGCCTGTTGTTCCTGAACTTGTAAAAATTTGTTCGATAGGATTTTGGTTGGAAACCACTTCGTGACTTTTGAAGAACTGAATGGGCAAAAACGGAATTTGCTCTAACGATTTTATTTTTTGAACTTCGATTTTCCTAAAATCACAAAATTTGCGATAAACCAAATTGTTTTCGTGTTGGAAACGAAAAACCTTCAAAGCTATTTTTTCGAATTGCTTTTGATTAGAAATGGTGAATATTTCGGGTTTTGAGAACATTTTTTCTTGTTGAAATAAATACTAATTTTACTTCACAAACTCAATTGCTTTAGCCAAAGCTTCCTTAATTCCAGCCAAATTCTTCCCTTTTCCTGATGCGAAAAATGTTTGTCCGCCACCATTTCCGTCAATATATTTCCCTAATTCTTTGATGACTACATTGGCGTTTAAACCTTTATTAGAAACCAATTCTTTAGAAATATAACAATGAATATTTGGCAAATTATCTTCGATTGATGCCAAAACTATAAACGAATTTTCTTTTGATGTTCCCAATGCCTGTGCTAAATCCTTTGTTGATCCAAAACTCAAATCGACTTGTTTTACCAGAAAATTAATTCCGTTTACAACTTGGAATTCTGCAATTAATTTATTTTTTAAATCCTCAACTTTTTCTTTCAATAATTGTTCGATTTGTTTTTTGAGTTTTGCGTTATCGTCTTGCAACGAATTTACTGCTTTTAGAACATCTTGCGGATTTTTTAAAGCATTTTTTACTTCGTCAAGCGTATTTTCTTGCAAAGCAAAATGAATTTTTACAGCATCGCTAGTTATCGCTTCTATACGACGAATCCCTGCAGCAACTGCGCCTTCGGACACGATTTTGAAATGCCAAATTTCAGCAGTATTTTTCACATGGATTCCGCCACACAATTCCATACTTTCGCCAAATTTTATGGCACGAACATTGTCGCCATATTTTTCGCCAAACAAAGCCATTGCGCCTTCGTCTAACGCTTGTTGAATCGGGATATTTCGTCTTTCTATTAATGGCAATTGTTGTTGGATTCTTGCATTTACAAAATTCTCTACTTCCAATAATTGTTCCTCGGTAACTTTCGAGAAATGTGAAAAGTCAAATCGTAAATTATTTGGATTGACTAAACTTCCTTTTTGCTCCACGTGTATTCCTAAAATAGTTCGCAAAGCCAAATGCATCAAATGTGTAGCCGAATGATTTCGAGAAGATAAATCTCTTAAATCGGTATTTACTTTTGCAGAAAAACTTCCGTTTACATTTTCTGGCAAACGTTTTGCAAAATGCAAAATCAGGTTGTTTTCTTTTTTTGTATCAATAATTTCGATTGTTTGCTTCGCCTGTTCGCTATCGCTCGGGTCATTTGCGGAAGTGAGACTTCCTTTATCGCCAACTTGTCCACCGCCTTCGGGATAAAATGGAGTTGCATCAAGCACAATTTGATACAAAACACCGTCTTTTTTGGAATTGATTTTTCTATATCTTGTGATTTTTACTTCGTTTTCAGATTGATCGTAACCAACAAATGTTTCTGTATTTCCTTCGACCAAAATTGTCCAATCATCTGTAGACATTTCTGATGCTGCTCGAGAACGGTTTTTTTGTTCTTGCATGGCTTTTTCAAAACCTTTTTCATCAAGCGTAAACCCTTTTTCTTTCAATATTAATGAAGTCAAATCTATCGGAAAACCAAAAGTATCATACAATTCGAATGCTTTTGCACCGTTTAATTCTGTTCCGTTTGTTTCCGAAATTACTTTGTCAAGTAACTGCAAACCTTGATCTAAAGTTCGCAAAAACGAGGCTTCTTCTTCACGAATTACATTTGTTACTAATTGTTGTTGCGCTTTTATTTCTGGGAAAAATTCGCCCATTTGATTGGCTAAAACTTCTACCAATTTATTTATAAAAGGTTCTTTGGTATCTAAAAATGTAAATCCGTAGCGAATCGCACGACGCAAAATCCTACGAATTACATAGCCTGCGCCAGTGTTCGACGGCAATTGCCCGTCCGCTATTGCAAATGCAACGGCTCGAACGTGATCGACAATTACTCGAATGCCGATATTGGTTTTATTTTGATTTTCATCAATGTTTTTTACAGCGTCAGAAGTATATTTAAAACCTGTAATTTGCTCTACTTTAGTGATTAATGGCGTAAAAACATCGGTGTCATAATTGGAGGTTACGCCTTGCAAAGCCATACACAAACGCTCAAAACCCATTCCGGTATCTACGTGTTGTGCGGGTAATTTTTCGAGTGAACCATCGGCTTTACGGTTAAATTCCATAAAAACGTTATTCCAGATTTCGACTACTTGCGGATGATCATTATTGACCAAACTTTTGCCCGAAACCAATGCTTTTTCGGCAGCAGAACGAATATCAACATGAATTTCCGAACACGGTCCGCACGGTCCTTGGTCGCCCATTTCCCAGAAATTATCTTTTTTGTTTCCTAAAATAATTCGATCTTCGTCGATTAAAGTTTTCCAAATATCCCAGGCTTCTTGGTCGAAAGGCACATTGTCTTCTTTGCTGCCTTCGAAAACAGAAACGTACAAATTTTCCTTTGGGATTTTATAAACTTCGGTCAATAATTCCCAAGCCCAATTAATGGCTTCTTTCTTGAAATAATCTCCAAAAGACCAGTTTCCGAGCATTTCGAACATGGTGTGATGATAGGTATCGAAACCTACATCTTCTAAATCGTTGTGCTTTCCCGAAACGCGCAAACATTTTTGAGTATCGGCAATTCGTTTGGATTTTGGCGTTCCGTTTCCTAAGAAATATTCTTTAAACTGCGCCATTCCTGAGTTGTTGAACATTAGGGTTGGATCATCTTTTAAAACGATAGGTGCTGAAGGAACGATTAAATGTCCTTTGGATTCGAAAAATTCTAAAAATTGCTTACGTATTGCTGTTGAAGTCATTTTAGTATAATGAGATAATTTGTAAATATTTGAATTTCGTAAAGGTTTTGAATTTAATTCTGTACTATTTCTAAATAATTTTCGTTAGATTTGTTAAACAAACTTAAATCATCTGCAAAAATAGGTTTTTTTAAAACATGGCGAAAGTAAAATACTATTACGATTCCGAAAATTTGGCTTATCGAAAAATTAAAGCAAAAAAATCGACCAAATTTGGTTATATCGCTTTGTTTTTGTTGGCAACAGCTTTATTTGGTTTTTTGTGTTTTGTCCTTTTATTAAATGCCCCGTTTTTCAAAACTCCAAAAGACAAGTTACAAGCACGAGAAATTGACAATTTGAAAATTCAGTATGCTATTTTGGATAGAAAAATGGATTTGATAAGCGATGTTGCTGATAATTTAGAAGACCGAGATAATAATTTGTATCGAACCTATTTTAATGCTAATCCTATTTCCGATGAAAACAGAAAAATTGGAACTGCTGGAAAAAACAGATACAAAGAACTCGAAGGATATAATAACTCGAATTTAGTAATCAACATTTCAAAGCGAGTAGATACTTTGTCAAAGGAATTAGTTATTCAGTCGAAATCATTAGACCAAATTTTAGCTTTAGCAAAAGCTAAAGAAAAATTATTAAGAGCCATTCCTGCAATTCAACCTGTTCGAAATGAAAACCTAAAACGTATGGCATCGGGATTTGGATACCGGAGCGACCCGTTTACCAAGATACGAAAAATGCATGCAGGTATGGATTTTACAGCACAATATGGAACTCCGATTTATGCCACAGGCGATGGTGTTGTAGATAGAGCTGACGATGCTGCTTCGGGTTTTGGAAATCATGTTGTGATTCGTCATGGTTTTGGCTACGAAACCTTGTATGCTCACATGAGTAGGTACAATTGTCGTGCAGGTCAGGTTGTAAAACGTGGAATGTTATTGGATATGTTGGAAGTACGGGTCGCTCCGAAGGACCTCATTGTCACTACGAAGTTCACAAAGATGGTGTTGTGGTAAACCCATTGAATTTTTATTATGGCAACATTTCTGCAGCAGAATATGTTGCGATTTCTAAAATTGCTAATCAAGAAAATCAATCTTACGACTAATGCACATCGATTTACCCGAAAACAAAAGATACTATGGCATTGGCGAAATTGCAAAAGCATTCGATGTAAATACATCGCTAATTCGGTTTTGGGACAAAGAATTCGACATTCTAAAACCAAAAAAAAATGCAAAAGGCGATAGAAAATTCACTATCGATGATGTTAATAACATAAAATTAATATATCATTTAGTAAAAGAACGTGGTTTTACTTTAGAAGGTGCTAGAACTCATATAAAAGAAGGTCAGAAAAAAGTGCTCGATAAATTCGAAATTATAAGCAAACTCGAAACCGTAAAGGCACAGTTGTTGTTGATTAAAAATGAATTGTAGAATTAGCGTTAAGTCAAGAATGAGGTTGAGTACATAAAAATAGAATAAAGAGATAAGAAATAGAATTTATAAAATAAAAATAACTAACAATTAAACTTTAAAAATAGAAATTATGAAAAAATTATTGCCAATCGGAATTGTTATTGCACTTATTGTAATTATAGGATTTTGGGTTATGGGTTTAAAAAACAATGCTTTACGGCTAAATCAAGCCACCGAAAAAGAATGGGGGAATGTAAACACTGCTTATCAAAGGCGAAATGATTTGATAGGAAATTTAGTAAACACCGTAAAAGGTGCAGCCGATTTCGAAAAAGGAACTCTAACCGCCGTAATCGAGGCGCGTGCAAAAGCAACAGCAATTACGATCGATCCGAAAAATATTACACCCGAACAATTAGCACAATTTAATCAGGCACAAAGTGGCGTTTCTAGTTCGTTATCCCGATTATTAGTTTCGGTCGAGGCTTATCCACAATTGAAAGCCAACGAAAATTTTTTGAAATTACAAGACGAATTGGCAAGTACCGAAAATCAAATTCTAACCGCACGAACTCGTTTTAACGAATCGGTGCAAAGTTATAATGGCTATGTTTTGGCAATGCCACAAAGTTTCTTTTTAGGAAGTTATAAAGAAAAAGCATATTTTCAAGCCGTTGCAGGAGCCGATAAAGCCCCCGATGTGAAATTTGATTTCGATAAAAAATAATCTAACTAAAATGTCAAAAGTCGAAGATTTTTTAACCCAAGAAGAAGAGCAAGAAATTGTAGCCGCAATTTGTGTTGCCGAAACAAATACTTCGGGAGAGATTCGAGTACATTTAGAAACTAAAACTTCTGTTGCTGCAATACATCGCGCAGCAGAAGTTTTTCATGAACTCGAAATGCACAAAACCAAAAATGCTAACGGTATTTTGATTTATGTTGCAGTACAAAACAAACTTTTTGCAATCTGTGGAGACAAAGGAATTAACGATGTAGTTCCCCCAGATTTTTGGAATGAAACCAAAAATATAATATCAAATCATTTCCAGCGAGGAAAATTTAAGCAAGGCATTATTGAAGGTGTTTTGCTAACTGGCGAAAAGTTAAAACTCTATTTTCCGCACCAAGACAACGATGTAAACGAACTTCCAAACACTATTTCTAAAGGATAACTATTTTGAAAAAACTAAAAATTTCGTGCTTTTGGATACTATTTATTAGCCTTTTTATAACTCAAATTGGCTTTGCGCAATTCGACATTCCTCCAAAACCAAGTTTTCAAACTTCGGTTTATGACTATGCAAACGTTTTGCAAGCAAACGAAAAATCACAATTAGAAGAAAAACTAATTCGCTATTCGGATTCTACCTCAACGCAAATCGTTGTAATTACAATCGAAAGTCTCAAAGGCGAAGATATTGGGATTTTAACCCCAAAATGGGGACAAACATGGGGAATTGGCGGAAGCGAACAAAACGATAATGGAATTATTATATTGCTTGCCAAAGTCGAACACAAAATTTGGATTGCACCTGGTTATGGTGTCGAAGATCGATTAACAGCAGGAATTAATGGTCAATTGATTCGAAACGTAATTATTCCTGAATTTAAAACTGGAAATTATTACAATGGTTTAGACAAAGGAACCGATGCTGTTTTTCAGGTTTTGAAAGGAGAATACAAAGGAGAAAGAAAAAATGACTTGCAAAGCAGGGATTATTCTCGATTTTTCCCTATTCTAATATTTATAATTTTTATTATAATTTCAATAATTGGTCGCCGAAACGGTGGAAATGGAGGAAGTGGTGGCATTGGGTCAACTTTATTAAACGCTATAATTTTGAGTAATCTCGGCAGAAGTAGTGGCGGTGGAAGTTTTGGTGGTGGTTCGTCTGGTGGTGGAGGTTTTGGTGGCGGATTTGGCGGTGGTGGATTTTCGGGAGGTGGTGCTGGCGGAAGTTGGTAAAACTGATTTAAAATAGTTTTATTTTTTGAAACAACTTAAATATTCTTTGTTAATTGATGTTTTTTTCTATAATTTTCTGGTGTATTTTCTACTATTTTCTTAAAAGCCGTAAAAAAATTGCTATGACTCTCAAAACCCAAATCAAAAGCAATTTCGTTTATAGGAATATCTGTTTCTTCGAGTAGTGACTTTGCTTTGTCCATTTTTCTAGAAAGAATATATTGATACGGTGTTATATGTAAATATTTAGAGAAAAGACGAATCAAATGATCTGTTTTCCATTCGGTTAGTGCGACTAGTTCGTGAATTTCTATTTTTTTATCAATATTTGAATTAATATAATTCACAACTTTTCTAATGCGTTGTGGTACAAAATCTTTTTCGTTTTCATTATTGCGAACAGCATCTATTTTTTTGTGGTAATAATTATTTAAAACTATAGATATCGTTACTTTTAAATCTTCGTCTTTAAAAGGTTTTACCAAATAGCCGTGAGGTCGGGTTGCATTTACTTGGTCTATAGTTGCTTTGTCAGCATACGATGTAACATAAATGTATGGAATAGTATCTTTTTGCAACAAATAGTGCCCTAAATGTGTACCATCTTTGTTTTTATTCAAATTTATATCTATTAAAACCAGTAGAGGTTTTTGCTCTTCTATACACAAAATGGCTTGTTCTACCGATGTCACATCAATAATGACCTCAAATCCCAACTTTTCTAGCGTGCCTTGCATGTCTAGAGCAATTAACAATTCGTCTTCTACAATGAGTATTTTATTGTTCATTTGTGTGGTTGTTATTAGTAAATTGTATGATAAAATGAGTACCTAAATCTTTTTTAATATCCATCACGCCATTAATTTGAGAAACAAGCAGTTTTACTATTTTTAAACCTATACTCGCACTGTTTTCAGTATTATTGGCAATGCCTACACCGTTATCCGAAACTACTAGATGGTGCAAACCTTCGTTTTCAAACAACTGAATTTTTATTTTTCCTTGATTTCTGCCTACAAAAGCATGCTTGAAAGCGTTTATAACCAACTCGTTTATAATAAGTCCTAACGGAATAGCTGTTTCTATATCAAAATGGGCATCTTCTATCTCGGTTTCTAGTTTTATATCGCTTTGACCTGAAAAAGAACTTAGTAACGAACTGCTTAACCTCTTGATATATTCCTCAAAATTCACATAATTTATATTTTCTGATTCGTACAAGTATTCGTGAATTAACGCCATAGATCGTATGCGGTTTTCGCTAATTTCTATAAAATTTTCTATAGATAATTGTTTGGGGTCTCGGGCTTGTATTTTGAGCAAACTAATAACCAACTGCATGTTGTTTTTTACCCGATGATGAATTTCTTTGAGCAAGGTTTCTTTTTCTAGTAAAGATTTTTGAGTTTTGTTGCTTTCTTTTTCTAGTTCTAAATTTGTAGTGTTAATCACTCTGTTTTTGTTCCGAATAACTAAAAAAAATAAAACTAAAAAACCAATAATAAAAAAAGCAACTACAAGCGAGCATATAAAATAAAACAAATAACTATTTTTTTTATTTATTTCCATTTGTTTTTTTAGTTGTGCAATTTTTAAATTCTTTATTCTATTGTTTTTTTCGGTAACTTTAAAATCTACCTCTAGTTGATGTAGTACTTTTGTATTCGTGTTTTTATAATCATCCTCAATTTTTTTAATTATTTTTTCAGTATAATATAAAGCAGTTTTGTAATTTCCTAATCTTCTTTCTAGTTGTACTTTTCTGCCATAAGCCCAAATTATATCTATTGAAGGGTAATTATCATTTAATAGATTTAATCCCTTATCAGTATAAATTTTTTGAGTTTTAATATCATTTAAAGCCTCATATATTTGAGCTTTATGCAAATAGTAATACATGTTTTCTTCACCTTTTATAAGTATATCTACATAGTAATCGGATTTACGGTACTCGCCTAACTCATAGTAACAAATAGTCAGTTGCCATTGAACCGCTCTTAGATCAACAGCGTTTGGATTCTCTTTAATATATTTTTCAAAACCAATCAAAAGCGGCAGTTGCTCTTGATAACGCCCCATTTCGTATAAAATACACGCCTTATCAAATAATGCATAATGAATTCTTTTTTTAGATTTTAATATACTAATTGACAAAGAGTTATATTCTAGTGCTTTATCAAAATTGCCTGATTTTTTATAAACTAAACTAATGATATTATAAACAACAAACTTCCTTTTAAAAGGTATTTTACAATTAATCGTTTTTTTTGCGTAAAACAAAGCTGTTTCATAACGGCTATAATTATTATAATTATAACACAATAATAGATATATATTAGCTAGATATTTACTGTCTTTTTTCAAAGCTAATGATAAGGTTTTAATCAACAAATCCTTAGACTTGTCTAGTTGTTTATCCGCAATGAAATTTTTTGCTACTAGAGAGCAGGCATAAATATAATTATCCCAATCCTTGATTTTGTAAAACAACTTTTTCCCTTTTTCAGCATAATTAATGGAAGACATTATATTGATAGGAGATTCTGTTTTGGATTTGTTGCAATAGTAATAACCATATCCTTTTACAGATTTCACTTTTTGCGCTACCTGAAGCAGTTCCGCATTACTCTTCTCTAATGCTTTAAGGTCATAATCATAATAAATATCACAAAGTGCTTGATAGTGCTCAATTTTTTTTAGTTCATTTTTTTCTTGTTTAATAAGTGTATACAAACTGTCAACACTTTTTTTATATTCTTCTTGAGAATAGCAAAAAGCAGTTTGTAAAAATAGTAATACTAAAAGTAATCGAAACGACATAGTATATTTTTTTACCACTAATATACATTTTTAGAATACACAATAAACTAATTATACTATTTTTATTTAAAAAAATCTAGCATACAAATGCTCTATTCATTTACTTATAGGTGTTTTGCTTGTTTATTTTTAGTTTGTAATGTAAAATCTAGCACCTTCCTAAAAAGAGTGCTAGTTTTTTTAATTAATTTTGAAAACCGCGGATTGAACTCGAGGCTTTAGACGAACTGACGAAGTAAATCCGCGCCATCGGGTTGGAAATCCTTGTTGTTAGATATGGGATATTTCAGCAATAACCCTAAACTCGCGGTTGACAATTTCATTTATAGTTACAGTCGTTTTTAAGTTTTGGGTATTCAATTGGGTTGCAAGCAATGCAGCATTTAAGTAACCATATTTAAAGGGAAGGGGAGCTTGCACTACAAGAACCATATTATTCCATGCCAAGAAGTTAAAAGTATAATTTGTGCTGACAACAACTTGTCTAAATTGATATTTATAAACTATTTTATTATTAGGAGAAACAGAAACAGTTGGGAAGGGAAATGTAATGGTAGCCGATCTTTTACCAAAACCGTTCTTTGTTATGTTTCCGCACAAAGGGACATTAACATTACCATTATCCGCTGTAGCTAAATTCCTATACGGAGGATTGAGCGGAGATCCCGAACTAGGACAATTTGTAATAAAACTTCCAGATATAATATTTACATTTTGTGCTTTAGATCCACCACCGTAAGTAATGTTATTGTTATCTAAATTAAAGTAGGTTTCTTGAAAATCTGTAAGTTCAGTCCAAGCGCCAGGCGTGAGTAAATTATTACTACTAGTGGGCTTAGGTCTTGTACCGTTACCATCTATGCTTCCCATTACGTTTCTTAGAGTACCATATTTAAATTCATTAAGAGTTGTGTAAGGTCCAAAAACTTCATCATCAGCGTCTCCAAATCGCATTGTTGGATTATCACCATAAGGATATGAACCTTGATTAGAGAATGCATAAGCTCGACTTACATTAATTCTGATATCTTCGTATGAAAGATTTACGCTTTGAAAAAAAGCTTTATTGAGTAAAAAATCAGACCCATTTGATTGTAAGCTTGTGGGCCAATAATTAGCTAGTGTAAATTGTGTGCCATATCTTACTGTAGCTCCTGTGGCTGCAATTCTAGCCATTAATCCAATAGCTTTAGTTTTATCAGATTCTATTTGTTTTTCTTCCTTAAATTCTAGTCCGTCTTTGTCACAACTTACAATTAGTAATGAAACTAGACCTAGCCAAAGTGAATTATATTTTTTCATAATGTATGTTTTTTTAATTTAACACTATTAATTGGTGATTGTTAGATTGTTTTTTTAATTACTTTTGAAAAGCACGGATTGAAAATCCGTGCCATCGGGTCTTGTCAGTTTAGAAACAATTGATCATAGAAGCAACTAAAATTGAAGCTGTACAGTTTCCTTGTATACTCCATGTAAATGCGCTGACTTTAGCGCATTGTATGCAGCCAGCCATTTCAAAAGAAGCTTCATCACAAATTACTGTAAGTGCAGCTCCATCAGTTACCGCTACTTGAGCGGCATCTGACATAGCAGCAGGTCCAAAACAGGTCCAAAACAATGCTGTTTGAATAACAGTTGTTATACCGTTGCAAAGTAGGAAATTTCCAACAGTATGCGTAAAACAAGAAGTGACATAATTGAAAGATTTAGACACTTTTATTACTTCGGTAAGCACCTCTTTTTTTTCATCTTGATTCATTTCTTTAAATAACGGAAACTCTTGATTAATCTTTTCTCTCCGATTTTCAAAAGAGCCCAAATAGTCATTATACTTTTTAGATGCAAGATTGTCTAATTCAGACTTATCTTTAACAAAAGAATTTACAAGATGAACAAAATAGATACTTTTGAGATAATTAATAACGTTTTCATTATCTGACATTCTTGTAATTAAATCTTCTTTTTCTAGAGTTGTTAAAGAAGAAGCTCTAGATGTACTATGTATAAGTATTAAAAAAACACTTAATATTATTATTTTTAAATTTTTCATTGTTATCTTTTTTAAATATTAATTCATAGAATATGGGGTAAAAGGAAAAAGACCAGGAGTAAATGTAGTATAATAGTGATCTCGAAATGTTAAACTAACACTTTGTCCCACAAGTAAAGAATGTGCATAGAAAGTTCTTGTTACAGGTGTTTTTAGAGGATTTCTATAATAAAATATTAAAGAATATTTTTCTAAATCACCATTAGTATTAACACCCGTTCCATTATAACCACTATTATTGAAAATTCTATGAAAATCAAAATTTACTTTATTTTGAGTATCATTAGGCCCATCAAGATAAATCTTTTCTGCTGTATCTACTTTGTATCTACAATGATAGGAATTGTCTTTAATATTTGATATGTAGAATAACTTAGTGGCATTAGAGTAAGTTGTATTAGTATATCCAACATTAAACCGATTGTTAGAACCCGCCCTTTCACTCCAGCGCATAAAAAGAACAGGTTTTTTTCTGTTGTTTTGTAGATGATATTCAAATTTCGTTACATCAGTAAAAACGCTACTATTAGTAGTTATTTTTTGACTATTATCACTAATTTCTGTTGTTGATTCAGGAGTTTTAGCATTATCATCCAACATTGTTTTAAACTCAATATTTGAATTTTTATATTTTTCAAATTCTACTGGAGTGGTTGAGATTACAACTTTGTTGTGAGGAAAATCATAATGTATATTCCAAGGATTTTTAGCAGCATTAGCTATTTGCTTCCTATCATATACTAGTTGACCATCTACAACATAGTTATTAATACCTTCTTCAAACACAAATGAGTTTGAATCTGCTGTGGCAGTTTTATCAGCCTCTTTTAAGTCATAATCTTTAGAGCACGAACTTAATGTCGCAAGTACAATTGATAATGCTAAATATTTCAATTTAAAAATTTTCATAATTTAAAAGTTTTTAATTTTCCCTACTCTTTTATAGCTTTTCAGGTTCCGCTAGGCTTCTCGGGTGCTAGTTTGTATAGTGTAAACTAGCGGTGGTCTTGGGTGGTTTTTTGCGTGGTTTCATAGTTTTATGGTTTTAAGTATTTCTGTTAATTTGTTTGTTGTCATAAAGCAGGCAAAGCCTAAAAAGATACATTCTATATAATCCAAAATTTATTTGTCAGCTAACCAAAACCCTAAAAAATTTATTCGAATACGGTTTAGACTTTGCTACTCTATGTGCTTTGTTGAACTTTATCAACTAAGCCTACACAAAATTAGTACACTGGTTTGTGTTTGAGTTTTCGATTATCGATGCTAAATATCGATTATCGACTTTTTGTTTTGTTTTGTTTTTGTTAACATTTGTTGCAAACAGTGGCTTTGGTAGCACAAAAGTTTGTGGAATTGGACCCATTGGGCGAAAGTAGTACCAAAACCGTTCGAGTGTTGCTTGTGTGGAGAAACACAACAAAACTTCTAGACGCGCTCCACTACTGGCAGTCGTGTGTAGTGAGAACCGTTTTTAGCCCAGAGTACGCATTTTTTAACTACATCGATGCGTTAAAAATGTTTTTTGTCTTATTTTTCGCTATCGATAATCGACTTAAAATACCGATAATCGACTTTTTGTTTTGAGGTAGTTTGTTTGGATTTTTATGACTATCGATGTAGGAAGTTTTCTGCACTAATGCCTTTTATTGCTTTGTTATTAGGCTTTTAGCAATAAATCATTACCGATTGATTTTATGTTTTATTAGGTATTTAATGAGTTAATTTAGTTGTGTGTTGTTGTTTTGAGTCTATTTAATGTGGCACGAGCAATTGTCCTTTTATAAGAAAAAAGTACCTTTACACAGTTACGTTTTTTATGTTAATAAAAGAAACAGTTATGAAAAATATATTTTTTGCAATTCTATTATTTATTGTGTTCGCTTTACACAAAGGCTATTCTCAAAAAGTAGGCAAACTCTATTTGCCTCCACAAACTAGTGAAACGCCCCAATTTTTCAAGGTGTTTTATCAAGAAGATTACCTAAATAAGGTAAATGTTTTTAAACTCGACAAAGCCTCTAAAGCATATGAAGAAGAAGTGGAAGAACGAATGCAAAAGGAACCAGCATTAGAAAAAGAAGTCGCCAACGAGAACCAAACTGGTGAAGAAAATGAAGACATCTACCTTCTTTATTATAAACGATGGAGAAGGACTATGGCTAAATATGTTCAGGAAAACGGGAGCATAAAAATAGTTGATCAAACAGAATTGAAAGACCACCACAATGATAAAAACTTAAAGAAAACGGGTGCCAATTGGACGTTGTTGGAACCCAATCAGACATTTTCGAAATTTCAAGATAATCCTGCTCAACCTCAAGTTACTTGGCAAAGCAATATAAATGCTTGTGCAGTTGCACCTTCGAATACGAGCGTACTATATGCTGGAGCAGCCACAAGTGGGATTTATAAAACCATTGACAAAGGTTTGCATTGGAGCCTCGTATTAGACGATGCAAATGTTTACTCCGCTGTAGCCGTAAATCCCACTAATCCAAATATTGTTTATGCAGGAGTGGATAATGCTATAAAAAAAGTATGGATGGTGGAATTACATGGACTAGTGTTTCTTTGAGTTGTGGTGGTGTTAATGGCTTGACTATAAAACCTTCTTCTCCTTCTATTATTTTTGCAGCCACGGCTAACGGTTTGTATAAGTCAATAGATGCTGGGACTACATGGGGCTTAGTTTCAGGTTTGAATACAACATGTTATGATGTTTTATTTAAAGCAAATGATGACAACTCCGTTTTTTTATTAAAACAGAATGGAACCATAATCGAATTCTTGAAGTCTACTGATGGAGGCGCTACTTTTACCGTCAGTATGTCGGGTTGGGCACCTATCAATTCAAATGGTGGAAGAATGACCGTTACATCTGCTGACCCAAACAGAGTATATATCGTACTACTTGGAGTTGCTCCATCTCTTGCGGTGCCACACATTTATCGGTCTGATGATGCAGGTGCAACATGGGTATTAAAATGCACTGGGCAGACTGGACTTGTTGGAGGCATTGCAATGCCATTGGGTCTTTCTACCGGCCAAGGTTATTATGATTTAGATATACTTGCCAATCCTAACAATGCTAACGAGATAATGGTAGCAACAACAACAGCATACAAATCGATAGATGGAGGCGCTACGTTTAATCGTTTTGGGGGATACGGAGGTTCGTTTGATATACATCCAGATATTCAAGAAATGGTAGCATCTGGAAATGAGACCTGGATAGCTACCGATGGCGGAATGAATTATTCTTCTGACTTTTTTACGTCTACTTCTAATTTTTCATCTCGAAATAACGGTCTTTTTGGAACAGATTTTTGGGGATTTGCGCAAGGATGGAATGAAGATGTGGTTGCTGGGGGGCGCTACCATAATGCCAATATATGTATGTTTGAAAATTATCCCGCAGGCAATGCACTTAAACTGGGAGGAGGTGAGTCGGCTACAGGATATTATATGATAGGAGGAACCCGTAAGGTTGCTTTTTCAGATTATCCAAATGTGGCTATTCCTTCTACGTTTAGCGGCACTACTACTCCTTTCAGTTTTACTAAATATCCTAATCAGAACTCCTTTGGCTTAGATGTAAGTGAAGTTGAATTTTTGCCCTATTGTTATAATCAAGTATTTTTAGGAAAAGACAAAATATTTTGGAAATCCAAGGATGGAGGAATAACCTGGGCAGCGTTGTATACTTTTAATGACGATGTGAAAAAATTTGAAATTAGTCGAAGTAACCCCGATGTGATTTATTTAGCAACAAATTCTGGTTTCTATAAATCCGTTAATGGTGGTTCTGATTGGGCAACCATTACTTTACCTTCTGGTGCATCTACCAAAAGTATGGAAATCGCTGTTGACTTTACTAATGAAAATATTGTCTGGATTGCCAGTGTATATACTTCTCCAGGAGGTGTTTTAAAATCAACAGACGGTGGCGTTTCTTGGACAAATATCCTTTACCCATCAACTTTTGTTGGTTGGGCTATAAATTTAGTACATCAGGCAGGTACTGATGGAGGAATATACGTTCTAAACAATGGTGGATATGCGTACTACCGTAATAATTCAATGACCAATTGGGTGAGTTATTCTTCTTCTCTACCTGTTTCAATACCTGTATTATCGAAACCTTTTTATAGAGATGGCAAATTAAGAACAGCTGGCACTAAAGGGATTTGGGAAGTTGATTTTTATGAACCTTCGTCTCCTATTGCACAACCTATGGTCGATAAGTTATCAGGTACGAGTTGTCCAGCTGATACGTTTTATTTTGACAGTTATTCTGTACTTCCTCAAAATGCAGGAACATTTTCTTACCTATGGTCCTTTCCAGGAGCATCTTTTGTAAGTTCAATTACAGATCGTAACCCAACGGTGGTTTATGATGTACCAGGCAGTTATACAGCCACACTCACCGTTAGTAATCCTAATGGAACCAGCACCAAAGCACTGGGAACTTCAATAATAGTTACCCCTGGTATTAATACTCCCAGTACACCGTCGATATCGCAATCAGGAAATGTATTAATTTCAAGTGCTGCCACAGGCAACCAATGGTATTTAAATGGCACACCCATAGCAGGTGCCACCAATCAAACCTACACTCCTACAATAAATGAAAATTACTCCGTAGCGCTTATTGCAAACGGCTGTTCATCAGCACTATCAAATACTATAACAATTACGACCCTATCAATTGAAGACGTAGAAACAAATCCTACTGGACTTCTCGTTTTTCCTAATCCAAACAACGGAATTGTTAATGTGTTGTTTAATGCTCCAGAGACAAATACGTATCAGTTAGAACTAAAAAATTCACTTGGTCAGGTTGTATACCAAAGAACAATTGCGGATTATATGGGCTTGTTTTCGGATAAGATTAATCTTGAAAAGTATCAAAAAGGAATTTATTTTCTTACATTGAGTAGTAGTAAATATTTTGGCGTAAAAAAAATATTATTAACCAACTAAACCGTTGGGTACAATTAAATAAATCACGCTATAATTAACTAAATTAAGTTAAAATCAAAGACGAATAGGACGACAATGTCAATCTGAACTAGTTTGGCTGACTAAGGAAGTAAAAACCTTTTAATAATGCATTTCTAAACTTCAGTGTGATAATTGTTATAAATTAGCCTCGAAAAATAGGTACAACCAAGAGGTTATTATTGGCTTTAATCTTTAGTCAAATTTATAATAGTAAATTATAGGATAGTTATCTAAGACAGACAAAGAATATTAATTCCTATCATTATTTTACACAAAAAAGCACTATTCCGTTACGTTATGTTTTTCTTTATTGCTGCGAGGTTAGGAGACCATTGCATAACCAACCAGGTTTAAGGAACCTTTGAAGAACTGGGTTGAATAGTTATAGTTTTTCTATGTCTTGTATAGATAATCCAGTTGATCTAGAGATTACATTTATTTCTATTTCAAGTGCTTTAAGAGATCTTGCGATTTCTAGTTTGCCTTCTAGTTTGCCTTTTAGTTTACCTTCGTCAAAAGCTATTTCCTTTGCCGTTGTAATTGCATAATCAAATACTGCTTTGTTGTCTCTAAATATTTTTAAACTACTTTGGTAATGTTCTAACTCAATTTCTCCATATTTTGCAATTTCGGCTTTTTCGAATGCTTTAGAAAAAACTTCGTCGTTAAAAATGCTTGGAATGGTTTGAAAGTCTTCTAAATGTTTTATAAAGTACAACCACTGCTCTATTCTAGAATTTAACTCGGTTTCGGTTTTCTTAAAATTAGGCATTTCTAGATAAATATAAGTCAACTTATCATAAAACGTTTTTCCGTTTTGGTTTTTAAGTTTTATGGTGTGTATTACTTCAGTTTTTTCAGGCTCATTTTCATAATCATCGAAAGTAAAGTCTAAAATTCCTATACAGTAAACGGCTTTTAAATTATAATTCCATTCTCCTTTTTCGGCTTGTTCCTGAATGGGGAAAGTCGAATAATAAATGGTTCGTTCTTTGAAATAATTTTGCTTTGCTTTTTGTAATTCTACAATAAATTTCTCGCCTTTTTCATTTTCGCAATAAATGTCGTAAATGGCTTTTCGGTCAAACTCGGTTTGTCCTAATTGCTCATTATTTTTGAAAGAAAGACTTGCAATTTTGTCGCTTTCAGGCAAAAGTGCATTCAGAAAATCAAGCAACAGTGGTTTGCTGGCTTCTTCTCCAAATATTTTTTTGAATCCGAAATCTGTAAAGGGATTTATATATTTTGCTTTCATTTTTAAACTTATTAACACAAAAATACGATTAAATTTTTGAATTAAATTGATTTTTTTGTACCTGAGTTTGTATTGCAAAACCAACACCACATTTAAACGAAACCATTTTTATACAAAAAAACACAACTGTTACCGTTGTGCTTTTACTTTTATTTATAACTGCGAGGTCGGAAAAACATCGAGGAGGTCAAGTTGTATTTACGGGACACTATTGCAAAGTTAAGCCAAAAATGGTTTCTTAAATGAATTTATAATTTTATGTTGTGCAAGGCAAAATACAATGAGTGAGAATAATTAGTTTTGGTACTTTTGGTACTGTTGCACTGCGAATGTAGTTTCGTTTTGAGGAACAAAGTTGGCAGTTCTATAAACAATACTGTGTTTTTGGTTATCTAATTTTAGCGTCCAAAGTCTTGTGTCCAATAATCGCCTACCCTACCAACGCCTACTTCTTTAGCAAAAGAATTCATTATGTTTTTGCAGTGTGATGGACTGTTGATCCATGCTCCTACGGCATATACCTCGGCTGTAGCTCCTAGTGTAATGTTTTCTCCTTGAAAAGCGCCCGTGTAACCTGCTTGAGTTACTCTGGTTTCGGGAGTGCGACCATCTAAGGATATATGATTAAAGTATTTTTTGGTATTCATATCGTCACTATGTCGCGTAGCGGCAAGTTCCAGTTTATCGTTCCAAACTAAAGTTGGAACAGGAGGCATAGCTTCAGTTCCACAATTACAACCAGAGATGCGCTTTTGGTTTATCAAATCTAGCATTACTTGCGGTGATAATTGATTTTTAGGTTCTTGTACAACGGTAGCGGTAGTAGTGGTGTCGGCATTAGTAGTAGTGATATTATCGCTTTTCTGGCAAGAAATTACTAATAAAGCAGTAGTAAGGTATAGGATATTTTTCATAACTGTTTTTTTTAAGATCTATTAAACTGTAAACGTAACGTTCTTTTTCAGACTTATTGCCTAATGAACCTATTTAATTTAAAAATAGCAATTTATGACAATAGAAAAGTTGATATAATTTTAGTCGAACATGTCTAAACTAAATTCATTTTATGACACAGTATTCATAATTTACAAATTAAGAAAAACAATTTTAAATAAGACTTCTGATTATCGACCTAAAATATTGATTATCGACTTTTTGTTTTGTTTTTTGTTAACATTGGTTGCTAACAGAGGCTTTGGTAACACAAAAGTTTGTGGGATTTATGCTCGTTGTAGTAACAAAATCAAAAAAAAAGTGAAATATCGAGTTTTCTAAAAAATAATTTGTGGGTTTTTCAATCGAAATTGATTGATTTTTTCTTGAATTTTAATTTTAAATTCCTGATTTTTAAAAGAATGTAGATTAAATGATTTGTGAGAAATCATTTTTCGAATAGTTTCGACTTCGTTCATTATCGAAATTGAAGTTCGAGAAATCGAAGTTTCGGCAAATCGTTCCCAAACATAATCAATCGCAATTGAGTTGGGATGCAACATGTCTTGTTTATAAAAACGATAGTCGCGCAATTCGTCTAAAACAATTTCGTAACTCGGGAAATAGTTTGCCGATTGCCGATTCCCAGTTTCGGATTCTAGAAGTCGATAAACAGATTGCAGTAAAATCGCTTTACTCACATTGTTCTCAATAAATCCATCTTTTATGTGGCGAACTGGCGAAACTGTGAAAATAAATGTAACGTTTTTGTTTATGGATCGAATTAATAAAATTGTGGTTTCTATCGATTTTTGAGTGGTTTCTATCGGTACTAATTCTTTCGAAAAATGTTTTTGTGGCATTTTATGGCAATTAGCAACAATTTCATTGGTTTCGATATTTCTATAAACCCAAGATGTACCATAAGTAATGATAAAATGAGTTGAATTAGATATTTTTTGGTTTGTCGATTTTAGAATTTGATTTAAATTTTCTAAAAAAACATCTTTATTTTCATGACTCAAATCCGAATGAATTTCATAACAATGCCAAAGTTCGTTGTGAAAAAAAATGTCTATTTCGGTAAATAATTCTTGATTTACAATTCGCGAAATTATTTTTTCGATAGAAACAACATTAAAAACAATCCCAAACGGATTGACAATATTCGGAAACTTAAAATACTCGAATTTTTCCGCCATGTTTTCAGCAAAACAAGATCCCAACGATATAATTTGAGAATTATAATCTATTAGGTTTTGTAATTTTGAAATTGGTATTTGGGTTCGGAAATTCATTTTTATCTTAAAGTTCTAAATTGGTTGTAATCGGCGAACGAAACTTTGTAATCTAGGTTTTTAAGTTTTGTATAAACATCTTTTTTACGAATGTCTTTTTCTTTAAATAAATTAAAATCAATTGATTCTCGGTGACCAATATGTAATAAAATTGCAGTTCTGCCAACCAAATAACATTCTCGTTTAAATTGAGATAAAATTGGCAACAACAATTTGTGCTCGCTATTTAGAATTTCAAGATGCATATTTCAATGTTATTCGATTCATTAAATCTAACATTTCTGGCAAATAATCACCAATTTTTCTATCGGTTATTTCGTCATAAACTCGTTTAAATTCCTGATGACTAATAATTTTTATCAAATTTTTTACATCTTGCCAAGTACCATAATTGAAAATAAATTCCACCAAAACTTCGTTTCCAATATTCGGAATGGTTTCTTTGTTGATATACCAAAAAAGATGGGGATTTTTTTCGATGAATTCGGCTCTTGTCATTTATCAAATTTTTTATAAAAATACAACATTAGGGTTTTGTGTACAAATATATTGCGATAGTTTACAAAAAACATAAACCCAAATACACATTTCTATAAACATAATAAATCGGATTATTACTTTTCGAAATGTATATATGGATTTGTAATTGAATGCTTTTAAGTTTTATGCAAACTTAAAATTTAATACAGAATCTGAGATGTTGAACTAATAGCACCGTCGATTGATGCAGTTCTTTGTGTAGGGAAATTACTAGAATTGTATAAAAACCCGTTTGTAGTAACACTTGTTACCGATGTTGTAGTTCCTCCAAAAGGAGTGGTTGTGGTTAATGTTGTTCTTTTAACAGTATTGTTTAGACTTGTTAGATATAATTTATCAAAACCTAAAATGTTTTTATTAGTGCTATTTGCTGTATCATATTCAAAAGTAATAAGTGTAGTAACTAAACTTCCTCCAGTCGAAGTCTTATCGTTTAGTATTTCTTTTTTTACTAAATCTCCATTTACAAAACTCAATTTACCTTTGTTTCCTATAGTTTCTAAGTTGGTTGTTATAACTATACTACTTTCGGTATAATTTACCGTTCCGTCCGTATTTGGAACATAAACTATTTTTGTTTCGCTAGTTTTTCCTGCTTTAATAGTTAATGCCGATGACAATACATTATTGGAATCATAAGTATAACTTTGGGTTTCGCTCGAAACTCCTGCTGTAAAAGTTTCGATTTTAGTAATCAAATCACCTGTATAAGTATACACTTCTTTGCTTGCCAGAGTTGCTGGGTCAGTCGATACTACATTTTTTTCTGCTATTTTACTTCCATTAAATGTCAAATCCGAAGTAATAACATAAGCATCTAACGCTACGTCGGTAGTTATAATTTTCTTGGCAAGAATTACAGAAGTTATAGGAACTTCGGGAACTGTAGTTGTGTCATCATTTGTCGAACAAGAACTAAAAAGTACTACAAGAGTACTTAAACCTAAAATTAACTTTTTCATAATATTATATTTATTAAAATTTAGGTTAAGACAAAACAAAAACAAAAAGGTTTAATTTATTTTTTTTAAATCATTAAAAATCAATTTTTTATGATTTTTTTAACAAAAAAACCTTTCAGAATTTTAGGTTTTGAAAGGTTTTAGTTTAATGAAAATTACTTTTCTAATAGGTATATTGAGAGGTACTTTCGAGATTTCCGTTATAAAAGTTTTTCTGTTCGGTTGGGTAATTATCTATATTGTACAAAAAACTATGTGTCGTAATAGTTGTATTACTAGGATTGTTAACACCATTATAACTTGATGAAGATACGGACGTGGTTTTAATTAAATTATTTTGACCGTTTGCACCTGTAAATTCATACAATTTAGAAAAACCCAAAATGTTTTTGGCAAATGAATTTTTAGTATCGTATTCATTTGTAGAAATATTTCCATTAATATTTCCGCTAAATACAGGTGTTTGATATTCTCTCTTAATAATATTTCCATTCAGGATAGTCAATTTCCCAATGTTTCTTATCGTTTCTAAAACAGGAGAGATATCTACATTACTTTCTGTGTAACCTATCGTTCCATCAGAGTTATAAGTGTAAACAATTTTAGTTTTATAAGTATTTCCTGTGCTTAATTGCAAACTTGAAATTAAATCATTACTAGAATTGTAAACATAATCTGTAGTTCTTGATACTACATTAGCATTAATTTTTTCGACTTTAGTTATCAAATCGCCAGTATAGGTATAAACCTCTTTAGTAGTTCCATCTATAGATTGAATTATTTTATTTCCGTTATAGGTTATTTGAGTCGTAGAACTTGAGCCATTTACAGCATTTACAGTAGTTAATGTTTTTGGCAGAATGTAATTAGTTGTTGCAGTTGCTGGCGTAGTAACTACATCGTCGGTCTTGGAACAAGCACTAAAAAGTGTTACCAAAGCACTTAAACCCAGAATTAATTTTTTCATATTATTTTAATTGTTAATCTTTTTGCAAAGAAAAAAAAAAAAAACGGATTCCCAAAATTTTTAAATGGTTTATTTCTAAATGGGTATCGCTTTTTTAATATATTTGAATTATGAAAATCGAATCGCAATTAGAGAAAATATCCCGTTTTCAAAACCTCGAATTATTAGCAAATCAAATCGTCGAAGGGTTTATTTCGGGAATGCACAAAAGCCCGTTTCATGGATTTTCGGCGGAGTTTGCAGAGCACAAACTCTATAATTCTGGCGAAAGCACCAAACATATCGATTGGAAATTATTTGCAAAAACCGATAGACTCTACACTAAACGCTACGAAGAAGAAACCAACTTGCGCTGTCATTTGATTATCGATAATTCCTCGTCGATGCACTATCCGAAATTAAAAAACAACGAAAATTTCTACGAAAACAAAATTGGATTTTCGGTTCTGGCAAGTGCTGTATTGATGAATTTATTGCGAAAACAACGCGATGCAGTTGGGCTTAGTGTTTATTCCGACAAATACGAATATTATGCTCCCGAAAAAGGTTCAGATCGACATTATAGAATGATTATTAATCAACTAGAAACCGTCTTGGAAAATCCAATGCCGCAAACACCTACCGATACAATCACATTTTTGCATCAAATTGCCAAAAAAATGCACCGTCGATCCATGATTATTTTGTTTACAGACATGCTTCAAATCGGGGATCAAGAAAAACTCTTTACCGCCTTGCAACACCTTAAACACAACAAGCACAAAGTGGTTTTGTTTCATGTTATAGATAAAAAAACAGAATTAAATTTTAATTATGATAATGCTCCACGAAAATTTATTGATTTAGAAACCGACGAAGAAATAAGCATTTTTGCAGACAATATAAAGGTCGAATACGAAAAACAAGTAACCAATCACTTTAAAAAAGTAGAACTAAACTGTGCTCTAAACAAAATAAGATATGTTGCTGTTACTGTCGACGATAGTTTCGAAAAAATATTGACAACCTATTTGACTGAAAAACAAAGTTTTGGGTAATATAATTTACTTTTGTTGATTTTTTTTCAAAAAAATACTTGCTAAATACAAAAGTAGTTGTATATTTGCACTCGCAATAAAGCGTTGGTTTGGTAGTTCAGTTGGTTAGAATACGTGCCTGTCACGCACGGGGTCGCGGGTTCGAGTCCCGTCCAGACCGCTAAAATTGGTAAAAGCATCTTGGAAACAAGATGCTTTTTTGTCCAATAAAAGCATTTAAAATAGTTGTGTTGTTTTCGCTGCGACTTTGTAACTCGTAGCAGGTTTAGTAGTTAGACCAATGAAAAGCTTTCCACTTTTGTGGATGGCTTTTTTGATTTAAAACAAAAAAACTACATATAGATTATTATGTTTATATACTATTTTACTTCGAAAATAAAAATTATTTAAAATAATTAAACAAAAAAAATCCTAAACATCATTTAGGATTTTTTTTGTTTAATTATTTTACTTTTGACTAGTTAAGAAACATCAATCGTAGTTCGATCGGCAATTTCTTTATACGTTCCGTTAACTAATTTTTCACGAATTGCATCAAATGCAGTTAAAGTTTCATCTACATCCGCCAAAGTGTGACTTGCTGTTGGAATCATTCTCAATAAAATTATTCCTTTTGGAATAACAGGATAAACCACAATCGACAAGAAAATTCCGTAATTTTCTCTCAAATCATTTACCATGATCATGGCTTCTGGAATAGAACCTTCTAAGTAAACTGGTGTAACACAAGTATTTGTATCGCCAATGTTAAAACCTTTTTCCTTTAAACCATTTTGCAATGCATTTACATTTACCCAAAGTTTGTCCTTCAAATCAGACGATTTTCTTAGCAATTCCAAACGTTTTAAAGCACCAACAGTCTGAATCATTGGTAACGATTTTGCGAACATTTGCGAACGCAAATTATATTTCAAATAATCAATAACATCTTTATCGGCAGCAATAAATGCACCAATACTTGCCATCGATTTTGCAAAAGTCGAAAAATAAACATCAATATCATCCTGTACACCTTGCTCTTCTCCAGCCCCAGCACCTGTTTTTCCTAAAGTTCCAAATCCGTGAGCATCATCGACCAAAAGTCGAAAATTGTATTTCTTTTTTAGTTCAACTACTTCTTTTAATTTTCCTTGTTGCCCTCGCATACCAAAAACACCTTCTGTAATAAAAAGTATGCCACCACCTGTTTCAGTTGCCATTTTAGTAGCACGTTGCAGGTTTTTTTCCATACTTTCAATGTCGTTATGACGGTATGTAAAACGTTTTCCCATATGCAAACGAACGCCGTCAATAATGCAAGCATGCGCATCGACATCATAAACAATTATGTCATTTTTTGTAACCAATGCGTCAATTGTTGACATAATTCCTTGGTAACCAAAATTCAATAAATAACAAGATTCTTTTTGTACAAATTCGGCCAATTCGTTCTCCAATTGTTCGTGTGCGTCGGTGTGACCCGACATCATACGTGCGCCCATTGGATACGCAGCACCATACTTAATAGCTGCATCTGTATCGGCTTGACGAACTTCTGGATGGTTTGCCAATCCCAAATAATCGTTCAAAGACCAGTTCAAAATATCCTTGCCGTGAAACTTCATTCGTGGTCCTAATTCACCTTCCAATTTAGGAAAAACAAAATAACCTTCCGCCTGCGATGCCCATTTTCCTAATGGACCTTTATTGTTCTGAATTCTTTCGAATAAATCTTTTACCATCTGAATCTAATGTTTTTAACAAGTTGCAAAAATAATAATTCCTACCTTAATACTTATACAATTTTACAACTATTTTATTTTCGATGTTTTAATCGATTAATTATGAAGTAAAAATATATAATGATTTTTTATGGTATAAATTTATACGCTCCAATATCCGAGGGATTTGTTCTTGATTGTCCCATAATATCAGGAAAATTAGAATTAATGAAATTTGAAATTCCGATAGCAGCAGAACCAGTTAAAAGATTTAATTTGTTTTTTGAACTATTTTTGAATTTTGGGTCAACATTTTTTGTGTTTCCCGAGGTTTCATTCTTAATGGAAGTGTATAACGTTATGTTTGCTAAATTAACATTTACATCATTAAATTTAGTTAAGCAATGGTCAAAAATTGCTGTGTAATTAGTCCCTTTTTTGTCTAAAAATAATTCTACGTTGTTAGAACCATAAATAATACAATTCTTGAAATTAGAATTAAGGTTAGCGATGGTTGTGGTATTGTTAACCGTAAAATTGTCGCTTAACAGTACAGCAACTTGTTTAGAACTTGCCCAATTGTTATTAAGAGTACAATGTGTAAAATCATAAACCCCACCTTCCAAACATGCTAAACTTGCTTGTCCTGATGAATTGATAACAACATTTTTTGCAGTGATGTTTGAATTTCTCGCTAAAATTCCAAAATTGGAGCAACCATAAAACTGTGAATTATTAATAGTTAGTTTCGGAACATTCAAATTACTAACCGAATAAATTCCTACTACAGCATTTTTTAGAGTTAAATGATTGATTGCATTGCTATTATTAGATAAAATAAAAATAGCTCCCCATTGTCCTGGAGTATCTTCAAAACTTGGTTCGAGTCTATCTCCTTCGAACGTAACTTCGTTTTGTGTGATTAGTGCTCCTGAAACTGGATCAAAAATATTTAATCCACCAGCAATGTTTAGTGTTGCTCCATCGTTAACAATTAGTGTTGCGTTATTGTGGAAATAAACACGTGTTCCTGCTGCAATATTCAGAATACTACCCGATGGCACGACTACATTTTCATAAAGGACGTAAGGTTTTGTGCTTGTCCAATTTAATTCGGTTGCAATCAAGGTATGACCTCGTGTGCCTGCTTCGAAACCATTAACAGAAATAGTTTCGAAAATAGTTGGATTTAAAGTCCTGTTAGGAAAAATAAAATTTGCATCTTGAATTAAAGTTGTTAAATCGACTTTTTGTTGATTAACTCCCGAATCGAACAGAATCTGGTCATCGTAAGTCAAACTCGTTGGGTTAGCACTCGCAATATCTACAGTAGTTTCTACAAAAACATACAAACTATCTTTAGCCAAAAGTTCCACATTATTAAAAACTTTACCATTTCCAGTAATTCCATCAATCATAATTCTATATTTAGAACCTAATCCTTTACCAAGCTGAATGCTCGGAATTTTAATGTCTTTATTGCTTCTGTTATAAACTTTTAGGGTATAAGTACTTGAACTAATGTTTGTGAAAATGGTATCTAAATAAATTTTCGATTTAGAAAACTCGAGTTTACCAGTACTAAATTCAGTACTAAAATCTTTTCTACATGAAGAAAATAAAATAATTATTCCTACTATAAATATAAACGGTGTAATGCGCATGAATTTGAATTTTTGTAAAAATAAGAATTAATTATAAAATAAGATAAAACTATAACAGAATTATAGCAATTATTGATAACTAACAATAACCAAACATAAACTCATAAATATCCTAAATTTCTATTTCTTTGAAATTTTCACTTTACAATTACAAATTTCTCAAGCGTAACTTTATCCGATTTATCATCATAGGTCTCAATAATCAAATCGCCGTTTGTGTCAAAATAACCAACTGCAATTTTGTCTTTCAGTCTATAAATATAACTATTTGTTGATGTTTTTCGCAACAATGCAGGTTTAGAATTGCCAAAAGTCATCACGTATCCAGATGCATCTAGGTCGAGTTTGTATTTGTTTCCGTTAGATTCGTAATACGAACTATGGTCAACATCAACAGTTCTGGTGGTTCCATCAGGATTGGTTATTTTAGTTGTAGTCGTGACCATAACTGGAGAATCTTTCATTGGAATATTAACTGTGTGAGGTCTTTCTTGACCTAATTCAACATTCTGAACCTCTTTTGTAACTTCGCTTTTTATGGTTTTATGCTCACCAGTCTCATCTTTTTTAGTTCTGGTTGTAGTTGTGGTTTCGGTTTTTACGTTGGTATTCTGTGCTTCGATATTTATTGAAAATAAAAAAGCGATTACTGATAAAATTAATGATTTCATAATGTTTTTGTTTTAGATTATTACATTACAAATTTACATTTATCGACTTTTAGAATTATTTTTATAAATTGTATAATTCACACTAATTTAGTGAATAGAAAATTTTAATAGTAATTTTATAGAATGAATTTAAAACTAAATTTCGGAATTTTATTTATGATCATTTGTTGTTCTCAATTTTCGAATGCGCAAGAAATTATTGTTAAAAAAGATTCCACAAAAGTTTATCGTGATATCGAAAAATATTCTAAAAAACGAAAAATCACTCAATTTATCTATAAACTCATTTTCGAACCAGTTGCTAAACAAAAAATCAGAAAGAGCAGTTTTCAAAAAATAAAACGAGTGAATTATGCCAAATTCGAAGGCAAAATTATTCGAAATATAAAAATAACAACCCTAGATCCTTTTGGCTATTCCGATGTGGATTCAACTCAAATTCCGAAATCATTTTTATACAAATCTGGAAATGCATTGCACTTGAAAACCAAAAATTTAGCCATTCTGAATTTACTTTTAATTCGAGAAAACCAACCTCTGGATTCGTTATTAGTCAAAGAATCCGAACGCTTGGTTAGAAATCAGCGTTTTGTAAGTAGTATTACTTCACGAATCGAATTGGTTGCGAAAGACTCTGTCGATGTTTCTATTCGGGTTTTAGATTCTTGGAGTTTGATTCCAGATTTTTCGAGTTCGACATCTAAATCGAATTTTTATTTAACCGACAAAAATTTTCTTGGAACTGGTCACGAGTTTTCGAATTCGTATTCTAAAAGCCTTACAAACAGTCAAAACGGGTTTAGCACAAGTTATACGATTCCGAATATTGTTAATACTTTTATAAATACTCGATTGAGTTATGATATTGATTTTGATGGCAATTATTCGAAATCAATCGATGTCGAACGACCGTTTTTTTCGCCCTATGCACGTTGGGCTGCTGGAATTTATTTAGGTCAAAATCTCAATAAATCTATATTGTTTAATGAAAATCAAATATCCGAAATTCAGAACATAAAATACAATTTTCAGGATTATTGGGCTGGACATTCGTATCAAATTTTTAAAGGTAATTCAGAATATAATCGTGCAACCAATTTTATTGTAAGTGCGAGATATTTTAATAAAAATTTCATAGAAAAACCTTTTTTAAACAAAGATAGTTTAACAATTTATGATTCAGAAAAACTGTATCTGATAGGTTTGGGGATTTCGTCAAGAAAATTTACGCAAGACAAATACATTTTTAATTTTAATGTAACCGAAGACATTGCTTCTGGATTCGTCTATAATTTAACGACAGGATATCAAAAAAAATACAACGAATATCAGTTTTACGCTGGAGCAAGAATAGCCATTGGTAGTTATTTTGAATTTGGTTATTTGAGTGGAAATGCAGAATATGGCACTTTTGTGAATGCTGGAAAAACCAATCAAAGTACCTCTAGTTTGAAATTGGTTTATTTTACTAATATTCAAGAAATTGGCAAATGGAAACTGCGTCAGTTTATAAAACCTCAAATTATTATTGGCAACAATAGACTAGATTCAAATTCAGATAAATTGACTTTAAACGGTGTAACGGGTATTACTGGATTTAGCAGCGAAACTTTGTTTGGAACCAAAAAATTATTGGTTACATTTCAGACGCAAACCTATTCGCCTTGGCGAGTTTTGGGTTTTCGGTTAAATCCCTATTTGAGTTATACTGCTGGAATGTTAGGCAACAAAGATATTGGTTTTCAGCGCAGTAAACTCTATTCGCAAATAGGTTTAGGAGTAATTTTGAGTAATGATTATTTGGTTTTTAGTTCTTTTCAGTTTTCGTTTTCGTTTTATCCGAACATTCCCGATGGTAATTCGGTTTTTAAAACCAATTCTATTTCGACTTCGGATTTTGGTTTGCAAGGATTCGAAATTTCTAAACCAGTTTTGGTAGATTATAGATAATAATTATAAACATTAAAATTCTCATATTAAACTGCTTACTTTTAAAAAATATAAGAGATATAAGATCATTTAAGCAATAGTTGAATTGGTATAAACCAAAAAAACCGAAACTTTCGAATCGGTTTTTTGATTATTGAAACAAATCACTTCAATTTATATCACTAGATTTTCTTTGATTTCTTTCCAATAAAATTTTTCAATGCAAATTTCAAAACTTTTCCTAAAATACGTTTTATTGGATTTGCAGAATTTTCATTCAATATGTTTTTTGACAAATAATTAGTACCAAAACCAATGGCACCATTTATCAAATTCGATTTTAAATCAGGCGACGAAATAAATTCTTGTGTTGCCGATTTAATTAAATTTAATGGTTTAAAACTATCAATTGTCGCATAATATTGTTGTTTTAAAACTACAAAATCTTGTGCTTGTTTTAGTTTCAAAAAAGCAATTTTTTCTTTTAATTCTATTTTTTCATTGTTATTTTTCATAGTATATTTTCATTTTTCATTTTATTGATAATGAAGTTACTAACTGGCGATTTCACCCATTCTTCTCTAAAGATATATAGCAATAAAGCCAAAAACAAATAGACAAAAGCAATTACAAAAAAACCATAATAGACTTCTCCTAAATACTGGCCGACGCAAAGTGCTAAACCAACGTTTACCAGCAATAAAAATAATACAACAACAAGAGTTAAAGCCATTTTGACAGCCAAATTCGAGAATATATCTGCCGATTTGTAAACGGCTTCGTATTTGCATAATTCTAAAGTAGTTTTGGCATAAATTTCTGATTTTTTAATCAATTTCTCTATTGTTGTTGTAGAATTTTCCATTATTTTTATTTAAAAAAATGATTATTTTTGTGTTACGACTGTTTTGGCTTCTTCCAAAAAACTATCGTATTTGTCTGAAACATCTTGGTATAAATCGTCGAATTTCCCTTTGAGTTCATCGGCATAATCTTGCCCTTTGTCCATAATTCTTTTCCTAGTTTTTGTTCCTTTTGCTGGAGCAAATAATACGCCTAACAACGCTCCTACTCCAACGCCTAACAAAACTCCTGCTGCTGTTTTTCCTGAATCCATAATTTCTGATTTTTAAAATATTTAATTAAATTGTTTATACACTTTTTCCTTGAATAAGTCTTAAAATAATTGCAATTACTGCAATAACTAGTAAGATGTGAATTACTGCTCCTGCGCTATAGGCAAAGAATCCGATAGCCCAAAAAATGATTAAAATAACTGCGATTGCATACAATAAATTGCCCATAATAGTTTTTTTTTAAATTATAAAATTGAATACGAAACATATAAATTTATGACACTGTTTTTCCCGTCAGGAAAAGTGTAATTTGTACCTAGAAAACTTCTTTCTTTTCCAACTTTTTGCAAACCATAATTGTAGCGAACTCCAAAACCAATTTTATCAGCATCATACCCTACTCCAATTGCCAAACCAGTATCAAACTTGTTGTAATCTTCGTTTTTTAGATTGCTTTGAATGTCGAATAAAGTTCCTTGCGAATCATTAATAGCATTACTATCAACTAAATATGCTACATAAGGACCTACATGAATATTGAAATTTTCAGTAAGATTAATGACTAATAAAACGGGTAATTCTATATAATTTAGATTAAATTTTGCGGTTCCATTTACAAAATAATTATTATAAGTTAGTTTTGCACCTTTGGTTGTATATAATAATTCGGGTTGAATGGCTAGGGATTCGGTAATTGGTAATTTTGCAAATACTCCAGCATTAAAACCTGTTAAAACATTATTGCTTTCTACATTTTGAGTATAAAGATTCGAGAAATTTACGCCGCCTTTTACTCCAAATTTAAATTTACTGCTATCGCTTGTTTGCGAAAATGATAGTTGCGAAAGGCTTGTTAAAAGTACAAGTGCTATTATTATTTTTAAATTTTTCATTTTAATTTTGTTTAATTTGTAACATCATTATTACTGTACAAAGATTATTTTATTTGATAATTAATATGTTACATAACTTTTATAAAAAGTTATAATATTCACACTTTCGAAAATCCCATAAAAAAAAGCGAGAAATCAATCTCGCTTTTTAGTTACTTTTTATTATTGACTGTCAAATCTTTAAATGCTTGCCCGAGTCCAGACATATCCGAATCGAACTCGCGTTTGAAAGTATCCCAATCGGTTTGATTATTTTCATAATCTTTGATTTTGGTTTTCAATGCAGTATTTTTATCAGACAATGCTTCAATACTTTTTTTGTAATTTGTATCAAACGTTTTACCTGGCTTTTTCATTGCAGTTTGCAATTCCATAATTCGAGTTTCGTTTTCAGCAATCGTTTTGTTGGCTTCCATTTTATAGGTTTGCCATTCTGCATCATTGGCTTTGGTTATCGCATCTTTGTTGACATCGTTTTTAACATCTTTCAAATCTTCGGTGGCATCTTGCACTTTTTCAGTGGCATCTGCTTCTTTTTCAGCATTGTTTTTACAACTTACAAACGTTGTGCCAGCCATAATTGCTAACATAAAAATTGACTTTTTCATAATATGTAGTATTTAAAAATTAATAATTGTTGTTCTTTATATTTGACCTAAAATCTCACGTAATTCTTCTTTAGTTTTACCTAATTTAATTTCCAGTTTTCCTAACATTTCTTCCTTTTTTCCTTCTAGAAACATCAAGTCATTATCGGTCAAATCTGCAAATCGTTGTTTGAGTTTTGCTTTCTGCACTTCCCAATCGCCTTTTAATTCCGTTGTATTCATTTTTGTGAATTTTTAAATTAAGAATAAATTTTCTTAACATTACAAAGATGCGAACGTTTGATTTATAGTATTTTACACAATTTTGGTGTAAAGTTGTAAGATTCACACTTTTTTATATCTGATTTTCGATATTAATTTCTTTCAAAGCATTATCTAATTCTTTATCCAGCGAATCGTCAGTATCTATGTATTCTTTCGAAAGTTCAATAATTTCTTTTTCAGTTTTTTGACTGGTATCCATCACCGCATTATTGGCTGGCTCATGCGACGATATCAATTCGTTCATTTTCAAGTGTACTTGAGCCGAATATCTATTAAACGATTTTTGAATAATAAACAGACTCAAAAATGTGGTTCCAAAAATCACATCACCAATTATTTGGTGAATTTGCGCATTCAAATAAAAATCGTTAATCCACCAAAAAACCACCAAACAAAATGCCAAAATAAAAGTTATAGAATTGCCCAAAATTTTGGTTGCAAATCCAGTTAAGATTTCAAATCTTCGTTCAATATTTAAATAATGTTTATTCATTTTAATTCAGAAAAATAATTATTTACAAATGCCAATTGTTGGTTTTCGGTCAATTTATCCGATGCTTTTACTTTGATTCGAATAGTTCCAAACTTTTTAATTTCGGATAAATAATTAAACAATTCTGTTTTAGCATCGGTTGGTCCAAACAACAAAACTTCATTAAAATCTAGAATTGCATCGCCAATATTTTCGTAATATTTTTGCTGCAAATGCTGTTCTTTGTTGTGCAAATGACTTTCGCCTTTTTGTTTAATTTCTTTTAAATCCTGAAAAACAAAATCAGATTTTATAGTTTTAAATTCGATTGCCGAAATACTAAAATCGAATAGTATTGCTCTATAATGGTCTAAATAAACGGCTAGTTTTTTTGAGTTTTGCATTTGATTTATATTTAAAAATTATCAATAAAATAAGAATGATTTGGTGCGTATTTTCGAAGTAACTCCAATAACGAATCGTAATATTCTTTCAAGATTTTAGTATTGATTTCTGGTAATTGTTCAATAGGAATTGTTACTGGCATTTCGTTTAAATATTTCATTAATTCAGGAAATTCACTTCGAATTGTCGTTGTTATTTTTATAATATTTTCGTTGAGTTCGGCTTCTGATTTCATAAATATAAAATTTAAGTTTAACCTTTTCTAAACCATTAAGAAATTAAGACTTAATGAAACTTAATTTCTTTATGCTTCAAATTTTTTTTTATTTGTATCTCAAATTTTAATAAATAGAAAATTAAAAAAGCATCAAAGAAATTTTGATGCTTTTTAAGAATTAAAAATTAACCAAAAAATCAAATTCTTATTCCAATTATGCTATTACTGAATGTTTTTTAGCATTTTTCTTTTGGGCTTTTTTAGCCAAATCAGTCTGATCCTTTGCCTTTGTATTACATCCGCACGCCATGGTGCTGTTGCCAGCCATTTGGTGTTTTGCAGCCTCATGATGGTGCATTGCTGCTGCCTCGTGATGCATTGCTGCTTTCTTGTGATTGTCAACTATTTTTTGACTTTCGACTTTTGGATCTCTCACTTTTTTTTCTTTTATAACGCCTATCATATCAAAATAATTTAAAGTTGTGAATGAATTTTCATAACTATACAAATTTCTAAAATTTAAACTAATCAATTGTTACACAAATATTTATAAAACTTATAATATTCACATACTAAAAAGAGATTGCCAAAAAAAAGTTTTCAATTTAATTTTCGAATGGACTCACCAAGAATAAATAATGTTACATTTTGATTGTAACTTACATTTTCTATGCAATTCTATTCGATAAAAAGATTCTTTTTAACTTTTTGACAATCTCTCTAAAAAAACCTATCTACTATTACAAATTTCATTATTTTGAATCAATTTATTGTTATAGAATTTTCAATAAAAGTTACAAAATTCATAGTTTTTTAATCTTGATTTTCTATGTTTTCAATAACTAGAATTGTCAATAACATTTCATATTGGGAACTTTTATCATTGAGTTTTTCTTTTAATTTCTGGATATGTTGAGCAAGCAAATTTTGTTTCGATTGTATTCATTTTATTCCGATTTTGCTAGTGCTAATTTTTCGGCTTCGGCTTTCTTTTTTTCTTCTGCTTTTTTCTGTTTTCTAAAAAATCCTCTTAAAAAGAAATTATGTTTGGCGGCTTCTTCGATTTCTAATAATTTTTTTGAACCCTTTTCGATATTTGTCAATGACGAATCTAACGAAACCGCCAATCGTTCATTAGTTACTATTTTTGATAAAATTCCTTTGTTATTATTCATTTTTTTACTAAAAGTGTCGAATTCGTTAGAACTTTTTTCTAAATTATTTAACGTTTTTTCAATAGAATTTGCATAATTCGGATTAGTCATTAACTTGGATAATGTTCCGTTTTTATCGTTCATGTTTTTAGAAAAAACCACAAATTCGTCCGAACTGATTTGTAAATTTGTAATGGTTTTTGATATTCCGTTTGAAAATTCTTCATCAGTTAAAATCTTATTTAGTGCACCTTTTCCTTTGTTAATTTTTAGACTAAATTCCGAAAGTTGCAACGTAATAATTTGAGCATTATCAACACTTTTCCGCAAACCTTTCATCAAGTCTTCGAGTTCAACGGCTTTTGTTGAACCAATGGTTGCATTGTCTTTTACGATTTCGTTAGATGAAGTTCCTGGCGAAATTGTGAGAACTTTATCGCCCATTAATCCGTCGGAACCAATGCTTGCAATAGCATCTTTTTTAATAAATTTTTGAATTTCTTCTTTGATGATTAAATCTACAACAACTGCTGAATCCGAAACAAATTCGATGTTTTTTACTGTTCCAATATTGATACCAGAAAACCTAACATTATTCCCAATTTTTAATCCGCTCACGTTTTTGAACTGCGATTTGAGATGAAATGTCGATGCAAACATATTTTTGTTTTTGCCAATAAAATAGATTGTTATGACAAACAATGTGAGTCCAAGAAGAACGAACATTCCTAATTTCCAGATATAATTTGATGCTTTTTTCATAATGTTTTGTTTATAACCCTGTCAGGATTCAAAACCCTGACGGGGTTGAGTGGCTAAATAAAAAACGATTTCACCCATTTATCCTTACTTTTTTGGAGTTCGTCATACGTTCCCTCTGCATTAATTACACCATCTTTCAGAATCATAATTCGGTTTCCAGTCATTTTTGCACACGCCATATCGTGAGTGATAATAATGGATGATGTTTTGTATTTTTTCTGTACAGAAAGTATTAATTCACTGATTTCTCTAGATGTGATCGTGTCTAAACCCGATGTTGGTTCGTCGTACAAAATTATTTCGGGATTGATGATTAATGTTCTCGCTAATCCAATTCGTTTTCGCATGCCGCCAGATAATTCGGCTGGCATTTTGTCGATGGCTTCTTTCAAACCAACACTTTCTAGGGCTTCGTTTATTTTATTTTCGATGTTTTCTTTCGACAAATCTTTGGTATGATGCTTTAATGTAAAAGCCAAATTTTGTCGCACCGACATCGAATCGTACAGCGCTCCGTTTTGAAACATAAATCCAATTCTGGTTCTAATTTTGTTCAAATCTTCGTTTTTTAGGTTGGTAATATCAGTTCCAAAAACATCAATTTCGCCTTTATCGGCTTCGACTAAACCAACCAAACATTTTATTGTAACCGATTTTCCAGAACCTGATCGACCGAGAATTACTAAATCTTCGCCTTTATTTACCGTGAGGTTTATGCCTTTTAGCACTTGATTTTTACCAAACGATTTCCATAGATTTTTGATTGATATGATGGTTTCATTACTCATAATTCTAGAAAAATAAATCGGTTATTTGCACCGCCATCATATCTAAAATAAAAATCGAAAGCGAAGCCGCAACTACCGCTTCGTTAGCCGCAATTCCTACGCTTGCCGTTCCATTTGAAGCATTAAAACCTTTGTAACAACCAATTAATCCAATAAAAAATCCGAAGAAAAACGTTTTGATAACCGCTGGCATTAAATCCAAAAAATCTAAATGCTCAATAACATCAGAAAAATAGCGTAATAAACTCATACTTCCACGAACGTTATAACCTACGTAACCGCCAAAAATTCCAACTAAATCGGCAAATAGAACTAAAATTGGTACCATTAAAGTGGTGGCTAAAACTCGAGTTACAACCAAATATCGATACGGATTTATAGCAGAAACTTCCATGGCGTCAATTTGTTCGGTGACTTTCATAGAGCCCAACTCCGCTCCTATTCCTGATGCTATTTTTCCTGCACAGATTAAGGCTGTGATTACTGGTGCGATTTCTCGAATTAACGATAAGGAAACCATGCTTGGCAACCAACTTTCGGCTCCAAATTTGGTCATTGTAGGACGAGATTGAATGGTCAAAACCAAACCCATAATGAAACCTGTAATGACGACCAACGGAAAAGATTTGTATCCAATGGCATAGCATTGCCGAAAAAATTCGTTGATTTGAAACGGAAGTTTAAAGATTTCTTTAAAAAAACGTCCTGTGAAAATGGAAAAATTTCCTGTTTCTTCAAAAATATTTTTAGCGTAAGTTTGCATCATTTATTTGTTTAAAACCCAAAGTTTGTAATTGAGAATTGTGGCAAAACAAACCCAAGAAATATAAGGTACCAATAGCCAAGCAGCCGTTGTTGAAATTGCTGAAAATTTATAAATTGTAATTACAATCAAACAAATCATTACTAAAATTTCTACAAAAGCACACAAGGGACATTGCAATCTAAAAAACAAAATTGTCCACCAAAAATTCAAAAATAATTGTGAGGCAAATATCAAACAAGCCTGAAATTTTTGAGTTTCTGGAACATCACTTTTCCAAATTATCCATAAAGAAATCCCCATTAAAAGATATAAAATTGTCCAAACTGGACCAAATAAATAACCTGGCGGATTCCAAGACGGTTTTATTATGTTATCGAACCAAGTATTGTTTTGAGTATTGGTCAATAATCCAGAAATAATACCTGTGGCTTGACATATTAAAATACAAATTGCTAATTTCCAATTATTTGATAATGTATTTGTTGCTTCCATAAACTTGTTTTTAAATTAAAATAAACCTACAAAATCATAAAAATTTTGTAGGTTATAAAAAAAAATGTCATTTGTTAGTACCGAAATATGTATTCAGGTGAGCAACTTCTTCTCTTGACAAACAACATTAATTTATTCTGTTAATCTTTTTTCGTGTTCTATTATTTCAATTAATTCTTTGACTTTATCGTGATCCGATTTCAGCAATGCATAATGTTTGTTCAACAAATCTTGTTCTTTTGAGTTGGTGTCTTGATGGTCTTGAATGAGTACTTTTTTGTATGTTTCGAGAATTACATCTTCGCCATATTCGCAAGATTCTAAAATTGTTTTTCGGTCATTGCCCGTAAATGCTGCTTTAACGTCCATCCAAACTCTAAAAAATTTTCCTGTTACTCTTGTGCCTTCATCTGGAATTCCGCCAAGTCTTTTAACCTCTGCGACCAATTCTTTTCGGTTTTGAACGCTTGTTTCCATTAAATCTGAAAAAAGCATTTTCAAATCGGTTTCTTTTGCCTCTGCTTCTGCAGTTTTGTAGCCTTCTACTCTATCATTATTTATTACGATTAAGGAGTTGAACGCTTCAATTGTTTTTTCGATATCCATTTTATTTGAATTTAATATTTTTACTATTTATAATGGTAAAATTCTATAAATTAAGGTTTTAAATTGTTATATAACTTTTAGAATAAATTATATAATTCATAGATAAAATTAAAAAATATATTAAATTTGGTATTTAAGAAAATATTAAAATGACAAAAAAAATTTTCATCAATTTAGCGGTTAGCAATCTTCAAAAATCAGTCGATCTTTATTCTGCATTAGGATTTACAAACAATCCACAATTTTCTGACGAATCTGGGAAATGTATGGTTTGGTGCGAAAATATTTTCGTAATGCTTTTGACCCACGATAAATTCAAATTATTTGCAACCAAACCAATTGCAGATACTAAATCAAGTTTGGCAGGACTGTTTTCATTGTCTTTAGAAAATTTAGACGAAGTCAATCATTTAATGTCAAATGGACTCAAAGCAGGCGGAATTGAACCAGCCGAAATGAAAGATTTTGGTTTTATGCAACAACGAACCATCGAAGATTTTGACGGACATACTTGGGAAATCTTCTGTATGGATATTACTAAATTTCCAGTTCAAAACGATTAATTTTAACTTAAAAACATTAAATAAAATGGCACAAATCAATCCTTATATTCATTTTAATGGCAATGCAGAAGAAGCATTTACATTTTACAAATCAGTTTTTGGAGGAGAATTTTCAATGGTTTCTCGATTCAAAGATTTTTCAAATCCTGATTATCCAATTTCAGAAAACGAAGCCAACAGAATTATGCACATAGCATTGCCAATTGGTAAACATAATGTGTTAATGGCGAGCGACACGCCAGAAAGTATGGGCACTCATAGTGAAAATGAAACCCGAAGTAAAATCTCGATAAGTGCAGAAAGCAAAGAAGAAGCCGACAAATTATTTAATGGACTTTCGGCTGGCGGACAAGTAGAAATGCCAATTCAAGACAGTCCGTGGGGTTCGTATTTTGGAATGTTCAGAGACAAA
>JAYUFL010000030.1:0-18188 GCA_043738745.1 Bacteroidota bacterium | reverse complement strand
TACACGAAGGTGTTGAATATCCAGTTGTAAAAATGGAGATTTCTAGAACTTCTCACCCTTTTTACACAGGTAAATCTAAACTTATTGATACTGCAGGACGTATCGACAAGTTCAAAACTAAATATGCTAAACACGCTAAATAATATTTTTTGTGTTCAAATTTATATTAGAACCTCTCTTTTCGGGAGGTTTTTTTATTTGTAATAATTTGTACATTTGACAAAAACAATAACAGTTTCAATTTTTAATTTCATTTATGAAACCTGAAACCTGAAACCTGAAACCTGAAACCTGAAATGAACTATATACTTTTTGACGGAACCGTTCGCAATGCCCTTTTGCCATTTACATTCACTCGCCCAGTTGCGGATATTCGTATCGGAATTCTTACAATTCGTGAAAAATGGGAAAAATATTTGGGTTCTACCACAACAACAGTTACCGAAGACTATTTATCCGAGAAATATCCGATGGTCGAAATGGAAGAAAACGTGATGATTAATGCTTCTTTTTTGCCAAACAATATTTTATCTGAAATGATTTCTAATCTTGAAGTAAATCAAGCCATTTTTAGAGGCGACGAAATTATAGCATTTCATACCACCGAAAATCAAGAAGAAATAGATTTTGACAATTATGAAATTTTAGAATATCATGAAGATTGCCTCACGGTGGAAAATACTTGGGATATTTTTGCCAAAAATGACGCAGCAATACGAGAAGATTTTGAACTCCTTACCGAAGATCGAAAATCCCAACCCATTCCCAAATCAGTAAACGCAATTTCGTCAGAAAATATTTTTATCGAAGAAGGTGCAAAACTAGAATTTGTAACTCTAAATGCATCTACAGGACCTATATATATAGGAAAAAATTCGGAAATAATGGAAGGCTCGGTAATTCGTGGACCATTTGCCTTGTGTGAATCGGGTAGGGTTAAGTTAGCATCGAAAGTTTATGGCGCCACAACCGTTGGACCACATTCGGTAATTGGTGGTGAAGTCAGCAATTCGATACTTTTTGGATATTCTAACAAAGGTCATGATGGTTTTCTTGGTAATGCGGTTCTTGGCGAATGGTGCAATATTGGTGCCGATAGTAATAATTCGAATCTAAAAAACAACTACGAAGAAGTAAAACTTTGGAGTTACGAAACCGAAAACTTTGCAAAAACTGGACTTCAATTTTGCGGATTAATGATGGGCGATCACAGCAAATGCGGTATCAATACGATGTTCAATACAGGAACTGTTGTTGGCGTTTCGACCAATATTTTTGGATCAGGATTTCCTAGAAATTTTGTCCCAAGTTTTTCTTGGGGTGGTGCTTCTGGTTTCACTACATATATTACCAAAAAGGCATTTGAAACCGCTAAAATAGTTATGGCAAGACGAAATGTTGACTTTGATGATAAAGAAGCCCGAATTCTAGAACATGTTTTTGAATTGACAAAAAAATGGAGAAAAGAGTAAATATCTATTCTTTCAACAAGAGACTTATTTTTACTCAAAATTATTAAATATGGCAATTTTTCATAGAATAAATCATAAACTAAAAACCGATTCGAATACAGGTTTTGGCGATAACGCATCAAACTATGGTGGAAGATTTATTAATAAAAACGGTTCGTCGAATATCGAAAAACGAGGTGTTTCATTTTTAGATAAAATAAGTTGGTTTCATACCATGTTGTCCTTGCCGCGATGGAAATTTATTTTGATTGTAATTTTGTTTTTTGTGATAGCCAATTTATTTTTTGCATCTTTATACTATATAATAGGTGTAGAGCATTTGAATGGAATAAACTCAAATTCGGAACCTGAAAAATTTGCACAAGCCTATTTTTTTAGTGCTCAAACATTTACCACAGTTGGGTACGGACACATCAGTCCAAACGGTTTTTTGACTAGCACAATTGCTGCAACCGAAGCACTTTTTGGACTTTTAGCATTTGCATTGGCAACGGGTTTATTATATGGTCGATTTAGCAAACCAACGGCTCATATAAAATTTTCAGAAAACGCATTAATCACTCCTTTTAAAGACGGTAAAGCCCTTATGTTTAGAATTACACCTTACAAAAACACAAGTTTAATCGAATCCGAAGTTAAAGTAACATTAGCATTAATATTAGACGAAAATGGGCAGCAATCAAACAAATTTTTCCCGTTAAAACTCGAAGTTGATAAAATTACAGCATTGACCTTAAGTTGGACTTTGGTACATTATATTGATGAGGAAAGTCCATTTTTTGGGTTTAAAGAAATAGACTTTCAGAACGCTAAAGGAGAGATAATTGTTTATGTAAAAGCCTTTGACGAGATGTTTAGTAGCACAGTATCTATTAGGTCTTCCTATACATTTGAAGAAATTATTTATGGCGCAAAATTTCAATTAATGTATCATCATAATCATCAAAATTCAACAACAATATTAGAATTAGATAAATTGAATTCGTATGATAGAATGATTCTAGATTAGAAGTTTTTTGATATTTGTCTAATTAAATCATTTTTAATAATTACTTTTGTTTAACATATTTACAAAAAAGATGAACAACGTTAAAAATGTTTTTAGTATCAAAGATCTCGAAAATCTTTCGGGAATCAAAGCGCACACCATACGAATATGGGAAAAACGCTACGATGTTCTGCAACCAATGAGAACCGATACAAACATACGAACTTATGATTTGGCTGGTTTGCAGAAGTTACTAAACATAACTCTTTTGCATAATTATGGTTATAAAATTTCTAAAATAGCAGAATATTCCGAAGAAAAAATTCCAGAAATGGTAAAACAAATTATTTCGGAAAAAAGCGCTAAAAGCCATGCAATTTCAGATTTTAAAATGGCAATGATGAATTTTGATCAAGCACTATTTTTTAAAACATTTGATAATTTGTTGTCGAAAAAATCATTCAAAGAGGTTTTTAACGAAGTTTTCATTCCTTTGATGAACGAAATTGGTTTTCTTTGGCAAGTTGACACAATTACCCCAGCACACGAACATTTTATAACTTATTTAATTAAACAAAAATTACTCTCGTTCACCGAAGTTCTTCAAGCCAGTCAGCCAACACGTAACGATAAAGTTTTTATTTTATACCTTCCTTCCAATGAAATTCATGAACTAGGTTTAATGTATCTGAATTATGAAGTACTTTTAAAAGGCTACAAAACAGTTTTTCTTGGAGAAAGCGTACCTTTGGATTCTTTAAAAGATTTGAAAAAATATTTTAATAATATTGTGTATATTTCCTATGTTACCGTAGAGCCAGACAAAGATTCTATAAACGATTACGTTCATAGTTTAAACAAAGAAATACTAGACAATAATTCAGAAGCATGGTTTCTTGGTCGAATGACAGAGCACATCATCGTAAATGAATTGCCCAAAAAAGTAAAATTGTTTACCTCTATTCCAGAGTTAGTTCAAGAAATATAAAATATAAAACAAACTACATTTTTAATTAATTATGAGTTCAGTTTCAATAATAGGTTCTGGTTTTTCTTCTCTTTCTGCAGCATGCTATTTAGCAAAAGCCGGTCATCAAGTTTCTGTTTACGAAAAAAACGAAACAATTGGTGGACGAGCCAGACAATTCAAAAAAGATGGATTTACATTCGATATGGGACCAAGTTGGTATTGGATGCCCGATGTATTTGACCGTTTTTTTGCTGATTTTGGTAAAAAAACTTCGAATTATTATGATTTAATAAAACTTTCGCCAGCCTACAGAGTTTATTATGGAATAAACGATTTTATTACAATTGCTGATAACTTACCTGAAATTGTTGCAACATTCGAAGCAATCGAAAAAGGTTCTGGCAAAGTTTTACAAGAATTTATTGCAGATGCCAAAAGCAATTATGACATTGCGATTCTAAATCTGGTTTATCGTCCAGGAGTTTCTCCATTAGAATTAATTACAATAGAAACTGCCAAAAAAGTAGGGCAATTTTTTAGTAATATCAGCAAAGATGTTCGCAAGAAATTCACAAATCAAAGATTAATACAAATTCTTGAATTTCCAGTTCTTTTTCTTGGTGCAAAACCATCGGATACGCCGTCATTTTATAGTTTTATGAATTATGCCGATTTTGGATTGGGAACTTGGCATCCTAAAACAGGAATGTTTGATGTTGTTTGCGCAATGGAAACTTTGGCTAGAGAATTGGGAGTGAATTTTCATACAAATTCAACCATCGAAAAAATAAATGTAGAAAATAATACTGCAAAATCGATAGTAATCGATGGAAAAACAATAACATCAGATGTGATTTTAAGCGGTGCCGACTATGCGCATACCGAAACCTTATTGGATGAAAATCACAGACAATACTCCAAAAAATATTGGAAAAGTCGTATTTTTGCACCATCATCGTTGTTGTTTTATGTTGGTTTTGATAGAAAATTAGATAATATTTCACATCATGCATTGTTTTTTGATGTAGATTTTAATCAACACGCCAAAGATATTTATGACAAACCAAAATGGCCAGACGAACCATTGTTTTATGCCAATTTTCCATCATTGACAGACAAAACTTGTGCTCCAGAAGGAATGGAATCTGGTTTCTTTTTGATACCTTTGGCTATTGGCATCGAAGATACAAATGAATTAAGAGAGCAATATTTTGATAAAATTATTGAAAGATTTGAAACTTTAACACAGCAAAATATAAGAAAAAATATTATATTTAGGCACTCTTTTTGCAAAAACGATTTTGTTAAAGATTACAATAGTTATAAAGGAAATGCTTATGGAATGGCAAATACGCTATTACAGACTGCATTTTTAAGACCAAAATTGAAAAGTAAAAGGGTTAAAAATCTATATTTTACTGGACAATTAACCGTTCCCGGACCAGGGGTGCCACCAGCATTAATTTCTGGGAAACTGGTTTCTGAATTAATTGAAAAAAACATTTAAAAGTTTATATGAAATCTATTTTTGACGATGTTTCTTATGCTTGTAGCAAGAACGTAACCAAAACTTACAGTACTTCGTTTTCATCTGCTGTGCGTATGTTAGGATCTAGTATTCAACAAGATATATATAATATTTATGGTTTTGTTCGTTTTGCCGACGAAATTGTAGATAGTTTTCACGATTATAATAAAGTCGAATTATTCGAAATTTTTGAACTTGATTTAGCAAATGCTTTGAAAAATAAAATTAGTTTGAATCCGATTCTAAATTCGTTTCAACATACGGTTACGAAATATAAAATCCCAAACGAAATGATTGATGCTTTCATGAAAAGTATGAAACTCGATTTAACCAAAAAAGAATATAAAACCAAGGCAGAATACGACGAATATATTTTTGGATCTGCAGATGTTGTTGGCTTAATGTGCCTGAAAGTTTTTGTAAAAGGAAACGATAAACAATATGAAGAATTGAAAAACTCAGCAATGAGGTTGGGTTCGGCTTTCCAGAAAGTGAATTTTTTAAGAGATTTAAAAGCCGATTTCGAAGGTTTAGATAGAACCTATTTCCCTGATACTGACTTAAATAAACTCGACGAAGTTTCTAAACAAAAAATTATTCAAGAAATTGAAGAAGATTTCAAAGCAGGTTACGAAGGCTTGGTTCATTTGCCAATCGATGCTAAATTTGGGGTTTATACGGCCTATGTTTATTATAAAAAATTGCTTTCTAAATTAAAAAGTACGCCATCGGCAGAAATAAAAAATACAAGAATTCGGGTTTCTGATTACCAGAAATATGGACTTTTTGCAAAATGTTACTTTAGTTATAAATTGAATATTATTTAAATTTATTTATCATGTTAGTGTATATTCTAGTTTTTTTGTCAACTTTTTGTTTCATGGAATTTATGGCTTGGTTCAGTCACAAATACATAATGCACGGTTTTTTATGGGTTTTACATGCAGACCATCACAAGAAAGATCACGATTCGTGGTTTGAGCGTAACGATGCTTTTTTTATTGTATATGCAGTCATAAGCATGACTTTTTTCTTTCTATGGAAAAATGGTTATTTCGATTTAGGATTATCAATTGGTTTAGGAATTTTTGCCTATGGTTGGGCATATTTTTTGGTTCACGATATTTTTATTCATCAACGTTTTAAAATGTTTCGAAATGCCGATAATCGCTATGCAAAAGCAGTGCGTCGTGCACACAAAATGCACCATAAAGTACAAGGGAAGCACGATGGAAATAGTTTTGGAATGCTTATGGTTCCTTTCAAATATTTAAAAAAATAACAAAAAATCTCAATTTTCGAATTGAGATTTTTTGTTACACTTAATTTTTTATTTACAATACCTCAAGTTTTACATTATAGTTTTTAAGAATTAAATTAGCATTTTCGGATTTATAATCAAATGTTTTTTCGGTTTGATGCTTTTCTTTTTTTAGAGCAATCATTTTTATACAATTATGAAATCTGCGAACTTCCTCATAATTAGATAAAATCAATCCTGGAACTTGCATGCTATAACCATCAGAATCTTTGGCTACCATTGTAACATAAGACGAATTACAATGTTTATTTTTTCCAGTCTGAATGTTTTCGGCTTCAACCCGAATGCCAATAATCATGGAGGATTTACCTACATAATTTACGCTTGCTCTCATCGTTATGAGTTCGCCAACTTCGATTGGATTTAAAAAATCTACCGTATCAACCGAAGCCGTAACGCAATAAAAACCAGAATATTTCGAGGCACAAGCGAAAGCAATTTGGTCTAATAATGACAAGATGTATCCGCCATGAATTTTACCCGAAAAATTGGTATGCGAAGGCAACATCAGTTCCGAAATAGTAACTTTGGAGGCTCGAACAGTTTTGAAAATTGGTTCCATTTATTTTATTTTAAATGGAGAATCTTCTTTTTCTACGGCAGTTATAAAATATTTTGTATCGCCCCACCACGGAAAAGTTTTGTAACGCTCTACATAAGTTACTTTTACATAGCCACCTTGCAAGTTTTTCAGGTCAGAAATTACTTTTGTTTCGCTATCCATAACCGAAAAAGCAAAAATTTGTGCACCCGAAATACCTTGCGACAATTCACCTTCATAAGTTTTTACAACCATTCCTTTGTGACTGAATTTAATTAATTCTCCAGATCGTGTACCATCGCTAAAGGTTGCATAATACAAAAATGTAAAATAAAGCGCAATGCCTAAAACTAAAATCCCAATAACTATTCCGATAATTTTTTTCATTTTATGTTATATTTAAGTGTTAAAAGTTATATTTAAAATTCATTAATTGCCGTCTGAAATTTGTTTTTCGGCTCGAATGATTACACTTTCTGGAAGCGATTTTTTGGCTTTTGCTCCCATTTTTTTCAATTTTTCGATACTTACAATAATATTTCCGTTACCTTCAACTAATTTATTCATGGCACCAGAATATTCTGCTTTTGACTCATCTATTTTTTTGCCGATTTTAATTAAATCGGATAAAAAACCTTCGAACTTATCATATAAAGCGCCTGCTTGTCTGGCTATTTCTAGTGCATTATCTTGTTGTTTTTGATTAGCCCACATGCTATCAATGGTTCGTAAAGTTGCTAAAAGGGTCGATGGTGTAACAATAACAATGTTTTTCTCGAAAGCACGATTGTACAACGTTGTATCTTCGTTTAAAGCCAAAGCAAATGCAGGTTCGATTGGAATAAAAAGCAGAACAAAATCAGGGCTTTCTATATGATACAAATCCTGATAATTTTTATTTCCTAAATCGTCAACATGACGTTTTATTGCCGAAACATGTTCTTTCAGATGGTGTGATTTTAAATCATCATTGTCTTCATTAATATAACGTTCATATGCGGTGAGTGTAACTTTAGAATCAACAATCATTTTTTTTCCATCAGGAAGATTAATCACAACGTCTGGGAAAACTCGATTTCCATCGTCGGTAATATGGCTTTGTTGCACAAAATATTCGCGGTCTTTTTCGAGTCCAGATTTTTCAAGAACTCGCTCCAAAACAAGTTCGCCCCAATTTCCTTGCATTTTACTATCGCCTTTCAAAGCCTTAGTCAAATTGATGGTTTCTTTGCTCATTTGTGCATTCATTTCGCTCAAACCCAAAATTTGTTGACGCAATGCGGCATGATAATCAATAGATTCTTTGTGAGTATCTTCGACTTTTTTCTCGAATAACTGAATTTTATCCTGCAAAGGCGACAAGATATTTTTCATGTTTTCTTTGTTTTGTTCCGTAAATTTATTCGATTTTTCGTCTAGAATTTTATTGGCAAGATTTTCAAATTCTTTAGTAAATTTTTCTTGCAATTGTTCCACTTCTTGTTTCTGGTCTTTGTTTCGTTCGAATAAGTTATCAAAATCGACTTCTTTTTTGGTTAGTTGCAAATTGATGGCTTCTTTTTCGTTTCGAATCATTTCCTTTTCTTGATTTAGAACTTGAATTTGTTTTTCTAATGAAGATTTATCTAATAAAATTTGAGATTTTAAGTCATTAATGTTATTGTTTAAACTAACTATTTTTTCTTCGGCAACTCCTTTTTCGGAATTCGATTTTGATAAAAAAATGATTTTACCAATAAAAACCCCGATAGCAAGAACGATTATAAAGGTTAATAAAAAAGGAACTATTTCGGTCATATATAATGGAGTATAATTTTAGAAAGTAAAAGTAACGATTATTATGGATTTGAAAATTTTAAAATCAGTATTTTAAATTATTTTTGCAATATGTTACAACATCGTCATTTCATTATTAATAAACCTTATGGATATTTATCTCAATTTAAGTATGACTTAAAACGAAAGAAAAAATTATTGGGTGAATTATACAATTTTCCCGAAGGAACAATGGCAATTGGACGACTCGACGAAGATTCTGAAGGATTACTTTTACTCACAACTGATGGAAAAGTTAGTGAACAAATTCGGAGTAAAAAAGTAGACAAAGAATACTATGTTCAGGTTGATGGAATAATAACTGAAGAAGCAATCGAAAAATTACAAAATGGAGTAGAAATTGGTTTTGATGGACAAAAATATATTACAAAACCTTGCAAAGCGTTTATCGTAACTAAAATTCCAGATTTTGGAATTCGAGCCAAAAAAATTCGAGACGAACGTCACGGACCAACAACTTGGGCGTCTATCACGGTAAATGAAGGTAAGTTTCGCCAAGTTCGAAAAATGACCGCTGCAGTCGGGTTTCCTACGTTGCGGTTAGTTCGAGTAAGAATTGGTAACATTTTTTTAGATGATTTGAAAGCAGGGGAAATTATTGAAATTTTTGATTTGGGAAAAGAATAGAAATTTTCATTTTATAATAGAAATTTTAAAAAATAATTCAATTTCTTGTAACTTTTTAGTAACTCTTTACGTATAACTAATTGTAACTTATAAATTTTAAGAACAACCTCAAATGAGACAATTAAAAATTACCAAGCAGGTAACCAATCGCGAAACTGCATCTTTAGACAAATACCTACAAGAAATCGGAAAAGTAGATCTTATCACTGCAGATGAAGAAGTAGAATTAGCTCAAAAAATCAAAGCCGGAGACCAACAAGCACTCGAGAAATTAACAAAAGCCAATTTACGATTTGTAGTATCGGTAGCAAAACAATATCAAAATCAAGGACTTACGCTTCCTGATTTAATTAACGAAGGTAATCTAGGTCTTATAAAAGCAGCGCAACGTTTTGACGAAACACGTGGATTCAAATTCATTTCGTATGCCGTTTGGTGGATTCGTCAATCGATTTTGCAAGCCTTGGCTGAGCAATCACGTATTGTACGTTTGCCATTGAACAAAATTGGTTCGATAAACAAAATCAATAAAATGTATGCTTTACTAGAGCAATCTAACGAGCGTCCGCCATCTGCAGAAGAAATAGCCAAAGAATTAGACATGACTGTAAACGACGTAAAAGAGTCTATGAAAAACTCTGGTCGTCACCTTTCGATGGATGCACCATTAGTTGAAGGAGAAGATTCTAACCTCTACGACGTTTTACGTTCGGGAGAATCTCCAAACCCAGACCGCGAATTAATTCATGAATCGTTGCGAATTGAAATTGAACGTTCGTTGGAAACATTGACTCCTCGCGAGGCTGATGTAGTTCGTTTGTATTTTGGTCTTGGTGATCAACACCCAATGACTCTCGAAGAAATTGGCGAAACTTTCGACCTAACTCGAGAGCGTGTAAGACAAATTAAAGAAAAAGCAATCCGCAGATTAAAACATACATCTAGAAGTAAAATCTTAAAAACCTACTTGGGATAAAACGTTATGAACAGTCTGATTAATTGTTCGTTTTTTGATTGATGATTGAAACTCCGGCTGATTACCGGAGTTTTGTTTTTTGCAAGGCAAACAAAATACACGGTCTGTTCTTTGCGCTCGGGTTTCCAGAGTTTTATTTTTTGCTAGGCAGACAAAACACAAAAGTTCACTTTGTGATCTTTGAGAAAAATTTTATACAGTTTATGTTTAAATCCCTATTTTTGCATTAAACAACAAAACAATGAAAACAACATTAATTGCTCCGTCTGTACTCGCAGCAGATTTTGCTAACTTGCAACGAGATATAGAAATGATTAACAATTCCGATGCTGATTGGTTTCATATCGATGTAATGGACGGACACTTTGTACCAAATATTTCCTACGGAATGCCTGTGATTGAAGCCATCAAAAAATACGCAACCAAGCCTTTGGATGTTCATTTGATGATTGAAAAACCAGAAAGATACATTGAGGAATTTGCAAAAATTGGTGCCGATATCATTACGGTTCATTACGAATCAACGATTCACTTGCACAGAACACTAACTCAAATCAAGAATGCAGGTTGCAAGGCAGGAGTTGTATTGAATTTGTCTACACCTGTTTCAGTCTTAGAGGATATTTTATCAGAATGTTATATGGTTTTGATTATGTCGATAAACCCTGGATTTGGAGGACAAAAATTCGAAGAAATCACCTATAATAAAGTATGTAAACTACGAAAAATGATTGACAAGCAAGGTTTAGAAACTCTAATTGAAATTGATGGTGGCGTAACCGATAAAAACGCAAAACAGTTAGTCGAAGCAGGAGCAAATGTTCTTGTTGCAGGAAGTTTTGTTTTTAGAGCCGAAAATCCAGCGAAAGCAATTATTGACTTGAAAAGATTGACAGTTTTAGACTAGAATAATAATAAAAAATGAGGCTTTATAAAATTTTATAAAGTCTCATTTTTACTTATAACAATTATCTACTATTCTTTAATTAATTTATTAGTATAAATATATTTATCGTTTCTATCTTTAATTTTAACTAAATACATACCCGAATTTAATTTCGATAAGTCAATAAAAAAATCTAAATTACTACTAGTAACTTTTTGATCTAAAATTTTTGCTCCTTTTAAATCAAAGACTTCAACTTTATCTGGATTTAAATCTAGTTTAGAATCTAGTTTAAAATTACAAATATCTTTTATCGGATTAGGATACATTTTAAAATTAGAAGAAAGTTCGTTTGAATTAATTCCTAGATTTGTGGTTCCAAAAATTTTAAATGCTATAGCTCTTGCAAATGTACTACCCGCATCAACAAGTGCCGCCCATGTTGTAGCACTACGTTGTTTGGCATTCCAGGAAACATCTGTTTGTGTTCCTAAAATCGTAACTGGCGGAACAAATATATTACCATCGTTTATAGCATGCGCTTGGTATTCAACCCAATAAGTTCCAGCAGTTAATGCAGCAGTAATAGTTCCATTAAATCGCCAAACTCTTCTTGTGGTTCCTGTAGTATTCGAAACTCTGTAAATAAATTCTTCTCCACTTCCAGTTGCATTCAATACATTTGTTGTTAAATCCCCAGCCACCACAGTAGATGCTGGAAGTGAAGGATCGCCATTCCAAATACGAATTCTTAAAGCATCAATTGGTACAGTAGATCCTGTATAACCTGTTTGGTAACCAAAAACATTTATGTTTGTAATATTCCAAGTTTGACCAACAGGAACAATAAAATCATCGGCTAACGAAAAATCATTTGTTAGTGCAGTATTGTACATACCAGCAGAGCCTAAAGTTGTAGTTGGGGCTTCTAATTCTGACCAAGTGTAACCTGCAGGAGCTGTCGTACTGGTGGCACCATGTGTTGCTCCTGTTGAGATTGCTCCATTGTTGTAAATTTGAGCGTTAGATAAATAACTAGTAAGAATCACTAGTGATAATACCATTTTTTTTAAAGTAATTTTATTTTTCATGTTTATTTTTTTAAATTGAAAATAAAGATAAACAAAAATAATTACAACACACTAAAAAATTAATTTTTTTAAACCTTCTTAATCTCTAATAAAAAAAATTGCTTAACTTAAATTCCAGTTTTTCTTTTAGATTAACTTCGTTATGCAGTAATAAAAAGTAATAAATTTTCAGAAAAACATCAGATTTTATAATATATAGTTAAATTGCGTGTTATCTAATAAAACAATCTCATGAACTATTTTTTTATATTGTTATTCTTTAACGGATTAATTTATTCTCAAACCGATTTTAATAAACTTGATGAAAATGGAAAAAAAAACGGTATTTGGAAAGGTTTTTTCGACGAATCTAAACGACTACGCTATCAAGGAACTTTCGAACATGGCAAAGAAATAGGAACATTTAATTATTTTGATGATACTAGCGTAGCGAGTTTAATTGGGGTTAGAGTTTTCAGCGACAAGGATAACTCGGCATACACAACGTTTTATGACCAAAAACACAACATTGTAAGCGAAGGAAAAGTAATCAATAAACTTAATGATGGAATTTGGAAATATTATCACGAAGAGTCTAAAGTAGTTATGACTATCGAAAACTATAAATTAGGAAAACTCGATGGCACTCGAAAAGTTTTTTATAAAAACGGAGCAATCGCCGAAGAAACAAATTATTCCGAAGGAATTAAAAATGGAGTTTACAAAAAAATCACAGAAAAAGGAATTGTTTTAGAAACAGTGACTTACAAAGATGATGAATACGATGGTTTGGCAGTATATAGAGATCCAGATAATATAATTGTTGCACAAGGAATTTTTAGAAACGGAAAAAAATCTGGAATTTGGAAATTTTATAAGAATGGTAAACTAGAAAAAACGCAAAATTTTAATTTTCAAGGTAAAAAGTTTCAGAAGAAAAAGAAGTCAGTATAGTTTCGTATAAACTCGTTATCTTTGTACTTTAAATTAGAGTATAAAAAAATGAAGCGTGTTGTAGTTGGACTTTCGGGTGGTGTAGATTCTAGTGTTGCTGCCTATTTATTGCAAGAACAAGGCTATGAAGTCATTGGACTTTTTATGAAAAATTGGCACGACGATTCGGTGACAATTTCCAACGAATGTCCTTGGCTCGAAGATAGTAATGATGCACTTTTGGTTGCCGAAAAATTAGGTATCCCATTTCAAACCATCGATTTAAGTGAACAATACAAAGAAAAAATCGTTGATTATATGTTCAACGAATACGAAAAAGGTCGAACTCCAAATCCCGATGTTTTGTGTAATCGCGAAATTAAATTCGATGTTTTTATGAAAATTGCACTTCAACTAGGAGCCGATTTTGTTGCCACGGGACACTATTGTCGCAAAGGAGAAATTGAAGTTGGCGAAAAAAAAACATATCAATTGTTGACAGGAAAAGACGACAATAAAGATCAATCTTATTTTTTATGTCAACTTTCGCAAGAACAATTACAAAAATCGTTATTTCCGATAGGGGAACTTACAAAACCACAAGTTCGAGAAATTGCTGCAAAAATGGAACTCATTACCGCCGATAAAAAAGATTCACAAGGTTTGTGTTTTATAGGAAAAGTTAAACTACCAGAATTTTTGCAACAAAAATTACAACCCAAAGAAGGTTTAATTATTGAAATAGACGCAAATTCAGAAATTTATAAAGTAAAAGAGAAAACATTTTTGAATAAGCAAGAAGAATTATATTCTCATTCTCAAAATAAAAATTATACTCACGAGTCTGGAAAAATTATAGGCAAACACCAAGGCGCACATTATTTCACCGTTGGACAACGCAAAGGATTGAATGTTGGAGGCACAAAAGAGGCTCTTTTTGTTTTAGAAACTAACGTCGAAACCAACACAATATATACAGGTCAAGCAACAACACATCCGGGTTTGTTCAAGTCTGTTTTATTTATAGAAATATCAGAAATTCATTGGATTCGACCAGATTTAGCCTTAAAAAATGGAGAAACGATGCAAGTTATGGTACGAATTCGTTACCGACAACCACTACAAGAAGCAACGTTACATCAATTTGACTTAGGAATGTATGTTGAATTTAACAAGCCACAATCAGCAATAACTTCTGGGCAATTTGTAGCTTGGAATATTGGCGACGAATTAGTTGGTTCGGGAGTAATTTCGTAAATTCGAGTTTTTAATTATTAGATTATGAAAAAAATTCTACTTTTTTTATTTTTAATTTATAAAATTAGTTGCTTTTCGCAAGATGAGGATGCTTGGGTTTATTTTAAAGACAAACCCAATGCAATTACTTTTTTATCCAATCCATTATCAATGTTAACACAGCGATCTTTAGATCGAAGAGTACTCCAAAATATTCCTTTGGATATAAAAGACGTACCGATTCACCAGCCCTATATTAATCAAATTACAGCAATTATTGGAATTACGGTCAAAGCAAAGTCAAAATGGTTAAATTGTTTGCATATTCGAGGCACACAAACTATTATTAAAACTTTAAGTGTTTTGCCATTTGTTGATCATTTGGATTTTGCAAACTCGTTACTAAATTCTAAAATTAATACTATTCCAAAACAATTAAATCCAATAAATAAAAACCTAACAATTGCAACAACTTTCAATTATGGAACTTCGGCAAATCAAATACAAATGCTAAACGGACATTTGTTGCATCAACAAAATTTTACAGGACAAGGAAAAGTAATTGCGGTTTTAGATGCAGGTTTTCCAGGTGTAAACACAGCACAACCTTTTCAACGGTTATTTTCTAATAATTTAATTTTAGGGGGATATGATTTTGTAAATAAGAGTAGTAATTTCTACACAGGGAATTCTCATGGAACTTTGGTTTTATCCTGTATGGGCGGATTTAAGGATGGAAAACTTGTAGGAACAGCACCAGATGCTGGATATTATTTGTTTATTACTGAAGATGTAGCATCCGAAAATCCAGTCGAAGAATCGAATTGGGTCGAAGCCGCCGAGGAGGCAGACCGGTTAGGTGTTGATATCATCACTTCATCGTTAGGCTATTTCGACTACGATAATCCTGCTTATAGTCATACATATAGCGATTTGACTGGAAATAAAACCTTCGTTTCCCGAGGCGTGAACATTGCCTTTTCTCGAGGAATAATTTGTGTAGCGTCGGCTGGAAATTCAGGTTCATCCTCCGAACCGCATATTGGCGTTCCAGCAGAGGCAACAAATGTTTTGGCAATTGGTGCTGTAAAATTCGATAGAACGTATGCTACTTTTAGTTCGATTGGGCCTAGTTTCGACGGAAGAATTAAGCCAGACGTTATGGCGCAAGGACAAGCAACGGTTTTATCTAATACAGCCGGAATAATTACAACAGCAAGTGGAACGTCGTTTTCGGGGCCAATAATGGCGGGAATGATTGCTAGTTTTTGGCAAGCAGTTCCAACGCTAACCAATCAACAAGTTGTAAATTTAGTGAAACAATCCGCCGATAATTATTTGACTCCAAATGAGCAATATGGCTATGGAATACCCGATTTTCAGAAAGCAATAAATCTAAATAGTAGCCAAACTGCAATTGTAGCATTAAATAATTTACAAGATTTTGTTTTTTATCAAACTCCAAATTCAGATTTTGTTTCGTTTGCTTTTCCAAAAGGAATCGAAAAGGCTACCGTATATTTTTATGATATTTTAGGTAAGTTTTTGTCTGAAAAAAGGATTACTCCTGCAAATAATTTCATTCCAGTTTCTGAATGGAACGCTGGGATTTATGTATATAAAATAGACACTGGAGCAAGAATTCAATCAGGTAAATTTTTGAAAAAATAAATGAATAAAACAAAAAAACTTTTCGGCATAGAATACCCAATAATTCAAGGCGGAATGATTTGGAATAGCGGTTATAAGTTAGCAAGTGCTGTTAGTAATTCAGGTGGATTAGGACTTATTGGTGCAGGATCTATGTATCCCGAAGTTTTGCGGGAACACATTCAAAAATGTAAAAAAGCCACCCAAAAACCATTTGGAGTAAACGTTCCAATGTTGTATCCAAATATTGAGGAAATTATGCATATTCTTGTTGAAGAAGGTGTTAAAATTGTTTTCACATCTGCTGGAAATCCAAAAACTTGGACAAAATTTTTAAAAGATAATAAAATAACGGTTGTTCACGTTGTTAGTAGTAGCAAATTTGCGTTGAAAGCGCAAGAAGCTGGGGTAGATGCAATTGTTGCCGAAGGTTTTGAAGCTGGAGGTCACAATGGTCGCGAAGAAACAACTACACTTACATTAATTCCGATGGTAAAAGAAAAAATTTCAATTCCATTGATTGCTGCTGGTGGAATTGCTTCGGGTAGGGGAATGCTTGCAGCAATGGTACTCGGTGCCGATGGTGTACAAATGGGAAGTCGCTTCGCAGCATCGGAGGAATCGTCATCTCACGATAATTTCAAACAAATTATTCTGCAAACCAACGAAGGAGATACACAACTGACTCTAAAAGAATTAGCCCCAGTTCGGTTAATTAAAAATAGTTTTTTTGATGAGGTTCAGGAATTATATTCTAGATGTCCTTCGAAACAAGATTTAGAAAATTTATTGGGAAAACGTCGAGCAAAAAAAGGAATGTTCGAAGGTGATTTAATTAATGGTGAACTCGAAATAGGACAAATTGCAGGATTAATTCATGAAATTTTACCCGTCAAAAATATTATCGAAAAAATAGTTGCCGAATATGAATTGGCTCGAAAAGAATTAATTAATTTAGAATTATAATTTTTAAGAATGTATAAAAAAGGAATAAAATGTTTAGTTTTTGGGATTTTAATTTTTGGCTCACAAAGTTTTAGTCAAATTGTAAAATTCAAAACTTCGTCGATTAGTATAACTTCAAAATCCGATAACGGTATTTGGGAAAAATATACCGAACCTCGACCAGTAGTTAATATTGTAGCTTTAGATAATCACAAAGCACGATTGATAATGTACTCCGAAGTAGTTCAGTTTTTCGAAATCTTAAAATATTTTGATATTGAGATTTCAGATAAAAACGAAACCGCAAGTTTTGCAGCCAAAGATCAGAATGGTGATGGTTGCATTATTTCGATTATTACTCGTAAAAATCAAGGAAATAGAAAACAACTTTATATTAAATACGAAGATCGAATTTTGCTTTTTGATATTGAACTAATAAACTAATATACAATCTTTTAAATCTAATTTGGTAGTTAAAATAAATATTTCTATCAACGTTTTATCATAAAAAAAATCCCCAATTAAATAAATAATTGGGGATTTTGTATGTGTTCTAAAATTTACTTATTGTAATTTAGCCAACCACAAACTTGCATTCATGTGCAAACGAGCATGGTTTCCACCAACTTCTGTCCAACCTGGGAAAACATTTTTACCTGGTTTTGCTGTTCCATCATCGGCAGGCGAACTATCTGTAATCAGCACGACTCTACCTGTTCCGAAAGTTGACGAAGCGCACATTACTTTAGTTAAACTTGTTGTCGCCACGGCATTTTGAAAAATTAAACCTTTTGCTGTGCTATTTGCAGTTTTGTTTAGCGCAATTGTTGCTCCATTACTAAATTTTAGTTGCGTAACCGCTCCTTGTGAACCATTTAGAATTTTGTCGTTTGCATCTGCCAAAATTTTTGTAGAAGTTTCAGAAATGTTAGTCAATTCCACAGTAAAACCAAATGGATTAGTTTTTACTGAATTGTTTGCCATTAAATCATTCCAAATTGCTGGAGAATCTTTTCCATCATTATTTCTATCAGAAATATTATGATCAGAAATCATAAATAATCCACCGCCGTTATTGACAAAATTCATAATTGCAGTTTTCTCTGAAGTTGTGAATAGTGTATTTGGCTCATCAACTACATAAACATCATATTTAGATAAATCTTGAGCATTTGAAGTATTTCCGTAAGAAATTGTTCCGCCAGAAAC
>JAYUFL010000029.1:0-18288 GCA_043738745.1 Bacteroidota bacterium | reverse complement strand
TATTGTTTAGAACGAGCATTGAATTTTTACCTTCTTCTTTCTTTTTAATATAATATTCTTTCAATTGCGGATCATATTTTAATGTAGTCATGGCACACCCCGCTAGTCCGAGCATTAAGTATCACTGGTGCTAGTGCGAGCGTCCCGCTCGTACCCAAAATATCAAGCAAATACAAATCCTAAAAAAATTATAACTTTATGTTTATATTTGTAATGTAAAATAAAGTCAGTTAATTCTAATATGAGCCGTAAGTATAAATTTAATGAAAAAATGGGTGCTTATTTCATTAGTTTCGTTACTGTGAATTGGATAGATTTTTTTACTAGAAAAATCACAAAGATTTATAATTTAGTTTTTGGATTTTGCATCAAAAACAAAGGCGTGATTTTGTACGGATATTTTAGATTAATGATAATCAAAATTACAATCTAAATATTCCTCCAAAAGCAATCGTTTTTTCCAAAAACATAAAATGTTGAGAAGCACGATCGGCTGGGTCAAATGTAGTTCGAATATCGGGCATATTAATGTAGCCACCTTTGAGTTCGGTTTGAATAAAAAAGTATTTTAGAAACGTGAAATTTAAAGCAATTTTTGCTGATAATCCGTACCCCGAAACATGATAATCATCATGCCGATCACGACCCATTAATTTGGTATTTGTTTTGGGATACAAAGCACCACCACCAATTCCTTCGGTTACATTTATTTGAAATTTATCCGTATTTGGCAATTTAAAAACACTAGAGATATCATCGATTCGAGCAAATTCGGCATGTACATAATTCAAACCGTCGGTATGCTCAAAGGTCAAAAAAGCATCGGTTAAAAGCACTTGATTGTTAGGAAGTTGCTCTCCAAAAGCACCTTGATTTTGATACGAACCTTTTATATCTACCGCAACATTCTGATAAATAACATATTTCATGTGATCTGTTCCTAACGAAATACTATAATGGTCTGAAATATAATATCCAAGCCGTAAATTTGTTTGTGGAATTGTCATTCTAGCAGGATTTATGTAATCTACGTGCCAACCTTTTGGTTGATCGTGTGCTGGAGTATCGTAGATTGTAAAATCATAATCTTTTCCGGTAAATCGAATATCGGATTTTGTGAAATTATCGCGATTTCCTCCCCAAAAAATAAACCATTTCCCTTTGTTATGCGCAGTATATTTTGTATTTTCTACATTCGAATCTTGAGCGAAAGTATTTAAAAAACTAAAAACTAAAAAGGCAACTAAAATTATTTTTTTCATTTTAACTTAAAATTTATTTATGGTTTGTCTTATGGCGACTAAACGAGTCATTAAATCTTCAAAAAGATCTAAATGTAACATGTTTGCTCCATCGCTTTTTGCATTAGCAGGATCGAAGTGCGTTTCTATAAAAATTCCATCAACACCAACGACAATTCCTGCTTTGGCAACTGTTTCAATCATATCGGGTCTTCCGCCAGTTACGCCAACTACTTGATTGGGCTGTTGCAAGGAATGTGTTACATCTAAAACCGTAGTTGCGTATTGTTGCATTGTCGGAATTCCTCTAAAATCTACAATCATGTCTTGGTAGCCAAACATCGAACCTCGATCGGTTACCATTACGTTTTGGTTGTTACAATCCAACACTTTTTGAACGGCGTGTTTCATACTTTCGGGACTCATAAATTGTCCTTTTTTTAGGTTTACAACCTTTCCAGTATTGGCCGCAGCAACCACTAAATCTGTTTGACGAACTAAAAAAGCAGGAATTTGCAACACATCAACATATTCGGCTGCCATTACAGCATCTTCGTTGGTATGAATATCTGTTACGGTTGGAACACCAAATTCTTTCGAAATTTTCTGAAGAATTTTTAATGCTTTTTCGTCTCCAATTCCAGAAAAACTATCAATTCTGGATCGGTTTGCTTTCTTAAATGATCCTTTAAAAACATAAGGAATTTGTAATTTTTCGGTAATTCCGACTAATTTTTCGGCGATTCGCAGCGCCATTTCTTCTCCTTCGATTGCGCAAGGCCCAGCCAAAAGAAAAAAATTACCACTTTCTAAATGTTTAATCTGTGGAATATTTTGAATTTTCATAAATTTATTTTCAGATTGCAAAGATAGTTTTGATTTATGAATTTAAAATGAAGTTTAAGTTTTTTTTACAAATGTTATAAAAAAAGATTTTATAATAATTTGTAAATAATAGTTTAAGTAAGTTGATTCGCAATTTTCTGAGTTGTTTTGTAGATAACTAGCGAATTTTTCTAAATAGATTTATTTTTTTTAAATTTAAGTTGATTCAAATAACATTTGGTCAAATAATAGGTTTTAAATTCGTTATGCCTTTGATTTTCTGAAAAATGCCTGTTCATACTCATGTGAATTAAAAGCCAAGTACATGAAAATTCATCAGTTTTACTAATTTGCAATTGATTAAAATAACTTTTTTGGAAACTCTCATCTTTAAAAAAACTTTCATATTCATAATTTGTAATATCAATCTTAATCTCCGCATATTCTTTATTGAAATCTTTTCTTATTTGACCTGTTAATTCAAATTCTTTTGAGTAATTCAAAATACAAGTTTCACAATATTCAATTGCATTATCTAATGAAAAATTTAAAAAATACAAATAATTTTTTATTTTTAAAACTGCAACAATTATTAAATCATTTTTGCCTAATTCATTTTCACTAACGTTTTCTAAATAATCTCGACTGTCCAAATCAAATATTGATTCTGATAACGCCATCATTTCTTTACCGCCATATCTAACCGTTTCTTGTTCGTAAGGTAAAATATGGTATTTACTAATTATATTTCTAACTTTCAATTCATGAACAATAGTAATTATATGTTGTTTATTTTTAATCGATTTAGTTTTAAAACGCAATCGTAAATGCCTATCAGGATTAGCATAATTTATAAAGAAAAATAGGTCTGTTTTGTTTTCTAAAATAATTTGGTTGTAAATGTCTTTAAAAATTATTGAGTCTGCATATATATTACAAAACAATTCTAAATATAACCAATCCGATACGATCGCAGTATTTTTCAAATTTATCTCTGTAATATTGATTTTACTATAATCTATATGTGGTCTGGCATAATACGGGTTTTTTATATTTAGAATTAATTCGTGCGCAAAATTTTCAGAGCCATTTGTTATTAATGGATTATAATATTCATACAAAAACTCTGAAACATATATATGTTTAACAATTTTTAATTTTTCATAAAGTAAAACAATATTTTTTGGTTCTAAGGTATCTAATGTTACTGTTCTGTGACTTTCAGAAATAATTATTTTTTTTGTAAATGAATTATCAATTATTTTTTGTTGTAAATATTTTTCAAATTCGATTAGACTAAAATTATTAAAAACTAATAACATCTGAGCAGGATAGAGTAAGATTCCCTTTTCAAGATATATTCTTGAAACATATGCTTGCCGCAAATGATAGTTATTGAAATTAAAGTTAACGTGATGTATTTCTTGATTGTAAAGTTCGAAATTAGATAAAAAATTGTAAATATCAGAATCTAAAAGCCTTGAATTAATTGCAGATACTCTCTTTGGTAATATTTGTTTTTGATGTTTTTTTGAAACCAATGAAAAATTATTATTGTTCAAATGAACATAAATATCTGATATTAAAATTGGATTATTAGATTCAGAATAAGCAGTATTTATTGGTAAACTGTAATCAAAACGTTGTTCATGTGGTGCAATATTAATGCTCCTAAAATTACCAACACAATTAATATCCGCAACAATTTTGTTTTTGTTTACTTCTTTTTCAAAAGAAATAATTTCATCACAAGCATTTTGGGTAACATCACTAAATCTTGAGATTAAGTCTAAAGCTGATGAAAATCCTAGGTTTTTAACATATATAACAGGTTCATTCGAAGTTTTGCATTCTAATGTCTCAATAGTTACGCTAAATGTAGCGGGTAATTTGGTTGTTTTAATTTCTATATTTTCTTCAACAGGAAGATTTAAAAATAGATTATTCTTATTTGAAGATAAAATTTTCAATAAAACTTCTTGATTTAACTTTAATTCGTTTTCATTTTTAATATCATTATAATTAATTCCTGAATAGGGATTAAAGATGGTATTAATTGAAACAAAACCGTCATTAAACTTATCTCTTACTTTATTTATAAACTTATTTAAATTATCATTAATATGATTATTTTGCATATTATATTGAATTACAAAATCAATATATTTTTTTACTTTGTTTTGAACCTGATGATCTAAAAATCCTTTTTCATCGTGAAATGCATTAATTGCATAAAAATCTTTAGGTTTGCTATTTTCCTTAAAAAAATAATTTTGCTCATTTATTATCGCTTGATTGAAGCTTATGATATCGTTTTTATTTTCAATAATATGTTCATTTTTTAAAACTATATCTGAAAGATAATCCTCATATGGTTTGTTTAATTTAGATGCAAATGGATTAAATAAGAAAGCCTCAATGATTAGACCCGATTCAATGGTTTCTTTTAAAAAGGCTTCTACAACTGGTCTTTCAAAACCTTGTGTAATTATTTCCTCTATTACTAAATTTATATTTTTTCCATTATTAAATTGGTTTAATAACCATATCAAATCATCATCAACATCTATTTCTGCATAGCTAATTTCCATTTTGTCATTGACTTGATTTTTAGATTTATAAAAACCAATTTTCTTTTCATTCAAAAAATGTATTGAAGGATTTGAACAATAAGTTAATTTTTGCCAATTATCTGAAATGACTTCGTTTATTTTTGATGAAATAAACAAGTTGTCATATTTAACCATAAATCGAAGTTTATTTGTCTTGGTTATTATTGTTGAATTTCCCCAATTCATTACACCAACACTATTAAAAACTCCAAATGGTGTAGGGTTAAAATGTGATCTAATGAAATAATTATAAAGTGAGTTTTCGGTTTTTAACGATTTATTTTTGTTAATATCATCATACAAACTCACAGATGCTGTTAAAATATACAGATTGAATAATTCATTAGTTTCAAAAAAATTTGTTAAATTATTTTTATGGACATCGAAAGATTGAACAGAAAAATTAGCAACTCGTTTAATTATTATATCAAAAAAATTCATTTTTTAGAAGTATTGTATTTGTATTATTACTACGATTCGATTAATGAAGATTAAATATTTCTAGCCATTTGCAGTCTATTTTATTTTCAATTGTTAATAATACTAGACCAAGCCCAATTGTACCTACCAAAAGATTACATTCTGATTTATATTGGTTTGTACTATTATCAAACCATTGGAAAACTTCAAAATCATTAGTTTGCTCTATTAAAGTATCGTACCAAGAATTAATTTTTAAAGCGTAATCGTTTTTATATTTTTTGGATGCTAAATAAAATTGAGCCAAAATACCAGCTGAACCATGACAAAAACCAAAGTCATTTACGCCTGAATATTCAAAACTTATCGATGCACAATGATTCATTAACGCTATGGCTTCATCTATAAGAGATTTATCATTTAAATATGTTCCAGTATTGTATAAAGCATTAGAAACCCCCAAATCACCTTGACACCAAGAAAGTCTTGACGGTATTGCCTTGTTATCTCCAAGCGGTATATAGTTGGTGTAAAATTGCTTGGATTGATTGTCATATTTTTTATAAGAATGTAAAAAATCCACACAAATTCGTAATGGTTTATTTATGTCTAAAGTTAATTCTTTAAAATTTGTTTTTAAATAAATTAAAAAATTCAAATAACTTGCTGCGCCATGAGCCAAACCTAAAGAATAATAGTCTCCTCGGTCTTCGTCTTTTTTTATTAAAACGTTTTTAAAATTAAGATTAATTTTTTCAATAAAATCTTCGGAGAATTTTTTTAAAATTTTAATTATATTTTCATTCTTATTTTTCAAATATCTTTCTATAAAATACATCGCTACGCCCATAGCTTCATGCGGAAAGTCAAACTGATTTGACTCACAATGCAATTCAAAATCTTCTAATAATATCGAATCTATGCCTTCAAAATATTCTTCGCTAATTTCTATATTTTTATTTTTTAACCTTAATAAAGCTAAACCATATCCTGATAAGCCCGAACATAAATTAATTGAAATTTGTTCTTCTTCTATTAATTTATTTGCTTTCTCTATGATTGTAAGTAGTTTGTTTTCAAACTCCTCGTTCGGATAAGCTTGGAATATTTTGTCATAAAACATAATAAATCCTGACAACCCGTCTAATAAGCCTATTCTATTCTCGTTATTAAATGTTTCCCAAATATTTTTTTCAATTTTTAATACATTACTTTGTATTTCCAAAATATATTTTTTGTAATTATAAATTATTTCCCAGTTTCAATAAACTCAATCGCTCGGTCTAAAACCTCATCTTTGCCTTGTTGGATGCCCAAAATTGTAGGTTTAACCTCAATATCTGGAATAATGCCGATTCTTTGGGTTTCGCGTCGGTCTGGATAATAAACACCCAATCCTGTAAATCTTGTCATACATTCTTTAATGTAATTAAGTTCAGTTACATTTCCATCAGCACCTCCTGTTTGGCTACCTATTATTGTAGTGTTTCCAACTGTTTGAAAACACATTGCAGTCCATTCTGGTTGACTTATGGAATCTTCGTTTAATAAAACAATAACTTTTCCTTTGTAATTATCTGGGTTATTTGAACCAGTTGATGTTCCTTCTTTCCATATGAATTTTCCGGGATAAGTGAGATCTGGTATAGTATATATAGCAAAGGTTTTTTCATTAGCATTTAAAAAATTTGAAATTTCGGCATATGTTTCCTTTGGATAATTTCTCAAATCAAAAACTATAGCTTTTGTATTTTTTAAATTATTTATCATTTCAGGAACATTTTTTACCGTTATTTGCCCCATATTAACATAACCGATGTTGTTGTCTAAAAGTTTGAATTTTTTCTTTTTATTCTTTTCATTTAAAGTATAAATTGTTTCATTATAATCAGTCCAATTTATTATTTTTTGGGTGTTAATACCATTTATGTTTAGATTTAATTTAATATTTTCTCCAGATCCAGCAATTAAAGTTTGAGCTGTTTTATTTAAAAAAGATGCTTCGTTAGACGCACCAATTAGTTCTTTTTGATTATATATGAGTTCTTTAATTGTTTTGTCATTTATTTCAGTTATTAAATCCCCAGTTTTAATTCCATCAACTTTTACGACAACACTATCTAATATTTCAGTAACAATCATTTTATCATCAATTATTTTAGACACAATAGGTAATCTATGAATTCCTCTTTTGTAATATCTAAAAAACATTGTGTGAGAATCGTTAAGCCTTACTGTTAATTTTTCCAAAGCAAGATAAAAAAATTCTTTATTCTCTGAATTATTAAAATTAGGCATCATTTCTTGAAGAGTAATATCCCAATTTTTATCCATTTTGTATTTGTAAGGAAAAAAATATTCAACTAAATTCCAATACATAAATAAACCTATTAGTTTTTCTTTTTTATCAATAAAATTATATGAAGAATAATCTTCATTTTTTACAAATATATTTCCAGCATTAAACTTTGCAACATAAAATTGATTACCTTGCATTCTGTTTTTTTCTATATACCTTAACTTTTTGGAAAGTTTAATTGAAAATAGTTTGTTTTTATCAATCCACGATAAATCGAAATTTTTATCAAAATATTCAATATCTTTAGGAGTTACAATTGGTGCAATTTCTTTAATTTCGCCTAAAGAATTAATCCAAGTTTCAAGAACTAAAGAAAATTCGTCTTTGGTTTTTGCTTGATCTATTTTAGGTAAAATTTCAAAAAGTTGTTTGTCCCAGTTGAACTCGCCATTGGCAACTTTTGGATGATAATATTTCAAGAAACCCCAAACTTTACAAGTTGCCACTAGTTTTTGATTTTCAGTTAAAATATTTTGACAGAATAAATTTTGAGATAATATAAAAATAAATAATAAAATAGTTTTTTTCATTGATTAAGGTTAAATTAATATAATCCAACAACTTTTATTATTTAAAAGTTGTTGGATTTTGATTATAAAATGTAATATATTAACAAATAAATTGATAATATATTATAAAAATAAAGTCCTATCCTGGATGACACCATGCAACATAAGGACCTGACCAAGTGTTGCATTGTCCAGAAGTATTCCAAACTATTGGTTCCATCTTTCCTCCATTTACTTTTGATTTTTCTTCTTTCGAAAGTTTAACTACTTTTAAATTTTTTAATTCTAATTTTTTCATCTTTTCTGTTTTTTAGATGATTAATAAATAAATTTTGTTCTCCAAAAACTATCTTAAAATTATATTTTTTGATAAATCAAGTGCGCCTTTTAACTCATTTTAAATACAAAAATAAAAATAATTTTATTAGTACAAACATTAATAATTAACTTTAATTTCCCTATTCAAAAAAGCAATAAAAAATTCATATTTAAATTATAAAATTCCAAATAAGAATTTTTGTTTATATTTGTATATTAAAAAATATAAGTTTATGAATATAGGAGATACAATTAGGGAACATCGTGTAAAAAAAGATTTAAAAGCCCATGTAATTTATGATAAATTAGGCGTAAGTCAATCTACATATTCAAAAATGGAAAACAACAAGTATAAAATGGATATTAAAACTCTGAAAGACATAGCATCGGCTCTTGAAATAGATATTGTTAAACTAATAGGAGAAGACAAAATTGCTATCAATCATACTAATTCTGATAATGGTAGTGGTGGTTCGGGTATTGTTGTTACAAACAATCATTCAGATAAATTAATCGAATCATTAGAAAATCAAATTCTATTATTGAAAGAACAAAACGAAATGTTTAGAGATGCTATCAAAATTCAAAAAGAAGAAATCTCGATTTTGAAAGAATAAATAAAAACCAGTCTTATTTTTTTATCGTAAACCCACTTGGTGCCAATAATAATCCTTTTTCATATATATTAAGGTGTAAGACCAAAGGAGTTTTTAGTCCATTATAAGTGATAAAGTAAACAGCCAAAAATCCGCCACCAGTATTAATGTTTTTGCTCGGAAACGGACAACAAATACCTGTTTTTGTATAGGTAATATCCTCTCCATTTGGCCCGGAAAGTGAGTTTAAATATCGCTTGCAATTTAACTCTTCGTCTTTCGAATCGTTAAAAAAAACATTTACTGGATAATCCATATCGAAACCATATTTGGAATCTTTACTAATTTGAGTTAAAACAAATCGATTATCAGCCGTTAATTGTGGAATTGGAGCGTTGTTATCAACATTTTTGAGCGTAGATCGTGTACTTATACACGAAACTGATAAGGCAAAAAGAGGGACGAAAAAGAATATTCTATATAATTTCATAAAACTATTTTTGTGCAAATGTACTAACATATTTATGATTTTATAAATTATTGATTTTTAAATTTATATTTTTGTAAAAACTTTTTTAAATGGATTTTTTTACACAAACATGGCATTGGTCAATTTCGGGATTTTTGATTGCAATTATTATGCTAATCTTGAATTATTTTGGAAAAGTGTTCGGAATGTCTTCCAATCTTCGGACTTTGTGTACCATTGCGGGAGCAGATCAATTTGCCGATTTTTTTAAATTCGATTGGAAAGCGCAACGTTGGAACCTTTTAGTGGTGGTTGGTGCCATGTTTGGAGGTTTTGTAGCAGTTAATTTTTTAAGTAATCCCAACAATGTTAGCCTTAATCCTCAAACGATTAGTCAACTTGTTAAAATAGGAATTGATGTTCCTAACGGAAAATTAGTACCAAATGCTATTTTTTCTATAAATGCGCTCAAATCACCAAAAAATATTCTAATTTTAGTAATAGGAGGGATGCTCATAGGTTTTGGTTCTCGCTACGCAGGTGGTTGCACCTCTGGACATGCCATTTCGGGATTGAGTAATTTGCAACGACAATCGCTCAAAGCGGTTATCGGATTTTTTGTTGGTGGATTGATTATGACCTATTTTATATTCCCTCTAATTTTTTAGAATGAAAGCAATTAAATATATTCTGGTGGGTTTTTTGTTTGGAATTGTACTCACAAAATCCGAAGCCATTTCGTGGTATCGAATCTACGAAATGTTTCAATTCCAATCATTTCACATGTTTGGAATTATTTTTACAGCAATTGCTACAGGTACAATTGGCTTACAAATCATTAAAAGAAAACAGTTTAAAAACATTAAAGGCGAAATTTTGGAAGTTGCCGATAAAGAAAAAGGTGCTTTTAGATACTGGATTGGTGGTATGTTTTTTGGGTTAGGTTGGGCTTTGGTTGGTTGTTGTCCTGGACCTATTTTTATTTTGCTTGGTGCAGGCTTTTTGCCAGTAATTCTGATACTTTTTGGCGCACTTTTTGGAACTTTTTTTTATGGATTAATCAAAGATAAGTTACCACATTAAACAATTTCTGCACTTAATCCTGCTTCTAATAATAAAGAGCATTGTGGACTGAGGTCTTTCAAACTTCCTGTTTTTACGGTACATTTTCCTTTATAATGCACTAAAATTGCACATTGTTCGGCTTGCTCCACAGTATGTTCGCAAACCATTATTAATGTATCAATTACGTGATCGAAAGTATTTACATCGTCATTATAAAGTACAATTTCGTTGTTCAAATCGTTCGATTCTTGAACTTGCACGTCTTCTAAGTAATCTATTTCTGTTATCATTTTTATATTATTTAAAAAAAATTATAAAACATATTTTAGCGAAACCCAATTGTTTCTCTCAAATTTTTTAACGTAAGTCAAACCTTTTTCGGTGCAAGAAGCATTAATAAACGGAATATCTTCTTTGTAAAAACCACTAAACAGAATTGTGCCTTTTGGATTTAAACAATCTACATAGGCTTGCATATCGTTTAATAAAATATTTCGATTGATGTTTGCAATTATCAAATCGTATTTTTTATCTTTCAGTAAACTTGCATCGCCTTCATAAACTGTAATTTCTTTACAATTGTTACGTTCGGCATTTTCAATCGAATTCAAGTAGCACCAATTGTCAATATCAATAGCATCAATAGGTTTTGCACCTTTCATTTCGGCAAGAATAGCCAAAATTGCTGTTCCGCAACCCATATCTAGGGTTTTCATTTCTCTAACATCAGTTTCTAGCAAATGTTGAATCATCATGTGTGTTGTTTCGTGATGCCCAGTTCCGAAACTCATTTTTGGCTCAATTACAATATCAAATTCGGCATTCGTTTTCGGATGAAAAGGCGCTCGAACATGACAATTTCCTTCAACATCTATTGGTTCGAAATTTTTTTCCCATTCCTCATTCCAATTTACTTGCTCGATTTCTTCGATTTTATACGAAATAATGAATTGTGGTGAATTCAAAATAAACAAACCATCAATAATATTCTCGTTCCAGAATTGCTTTTGAATATATGCTGTGACTCCAAATTCGCTTTCTACAAAACTTTCAAAAGGCAATTCGCCCAATTCTGCAACCAAAATTTCCGAACCCAACTCTTTTGGTTCAACCGTAAAATGATATCCTAAATATATATTCGACATTCTAATTTTTTTTTGCAAATATACTCATCAACTTTCGAAATAGTATTAAAAATAGATTATATTTAATTCATTTTTTTATTGATTTTGTTATAAAATTATGTTAATATTGTTTCTAATAAAATGATATTCAGTTATGAAGAAAATAGCATTAGTATTCGGAATTATATTGTTACTGTTTTCGAGTTGTCATCACAAAAGTCACGATGTTATTCGGTCGTTTTGTTTCTGGAAAACCGATTTATATTTCGATGGAAAATCTGATACTTTGGTCAATGAACTTAAATTGAATCATTTTTACGTACGCTATTTCGATGTAGATTGGAATCCGTATAAAAAAGAAGCACAACCAATTTCCTCAATTCATTCTATCTCATTTAATGGTGCTAATGTGCTATTTACTCCAAGTATTTTTATTACCAACGATGTAGTTCTAAAAAGTAATAAAACACAACTCGATACATTAGCAATAAGAATTTCGAATAGAATTAATGAAATTTCAGAATCCTATTTTACTCAAAATGCTACAACTTATGCCAATGCAATTGCTAGTGCAGATTATGAAAAACAAACAGGCGATACTAAAACTAGAATCGAAATCGAGCCAATTATTGCCAAGCAAAAACTCGAATTACAAAAAAACATTCAGGATATTTTGATTGATTGCGATTGGTCAGAAAAATCTAAAAGCAATTATTTTTATCTTTTACAGCAAATAAAATCCAAGTTTCCGAAATACAAAATCGAAGCAACAATTCGGCTTTGGCAATACAAATATTTCGAAAAATCGGGCATTCCACCAGTCGATTCTGGGTTATTGATGTGTTACAACATGAACAATCCCGAAAGCCGAACCACCGAAAATTCTATTGGAACCAATAACGATTTAGAAAAATATATCGTTCATGACAAATACAAACTCAAACTGAATATTGCCTTGCCGTTGTACAGTTGGTCGTTGGTTTTTCGTGGCGATAAGTTTAAAGGAATTTTGTCTAACGAGACTGATTTTTCGAAAGACGAAACGGTTTTCAAGAAATCTGGCGATAATAAATTTATACTTCAAGACGATAGTCGAATTGGAACTATGTATTTGCGAAATGGCGACGAAATTCGCATCGAAAAAATATCCGACTCCGAAATCGAAAACATGATTTCGACATTAACCAACAAAATTAAAATCGACAAAACAACACGAGTTACTTTCTTTTCTTTCGACAAAAAATACATTAATGATTATGGAACGCAAAACATTTCGAACTATTTTACGCAGTTTTAGCCTGCTATTTGTGTTGGTTTTACCAACCAATATTTTTTCGTGTGGTTGGTCAGAATCCTACGAAACCTCTCGTCTTGCGCTTTTTCGTTCATCGCGAGCAAGTTTTATAAAACTTTCGGATTACGAATATTCGTCGGATTTATATTCCTCAAATTATCGAGTTTCCGATCGAGATCAAGACCTAAATTGCAAAGAATGGGTTGCTAAACTTGGCGGAAATATCAAACCGATGGATGTTCATCAAATATTATATTCAACCAATTCGGCTGATTTTCAAAATGCAATCGAATCGGATAGTTTAACATCAAGATTTAAAGAAAATTCCTTTATTGCAAGTTTAGGTTTACCAAAAAACAAGCATTTTCTGAATTATATTTCGATTGCAAAGCAAATGGAATATGATAACGAAATAGATGGAAAATGGGAAAGTTGGACAACTACCGAAAATCAGGACGGTAACAAAAACGAATTTTCGGATAGAATCATCGAATTCGATAAATTGATAAAGAATGAATCCGATTTATTTCTGAAACAGCGGTATGCTTTTTTGAGTTTGCGTGCCTCTTTTTACGATCAAGATTCACAAAATGTGCAAGTACTTTATGATACTTATTTCAAAAATAATTCGAGAACAATTTTAGCAGAATGGGCAAAATATTATATGGCTTTGAAATTAGATGATAAAGTTTTGTCTAACTATAATTTAAGCCAAATTCTTGTAAATTCCGACGATAAAGCGCAAGCATGTATAAAACATTTTGATGAAAAATTAGAAACAGAAACTTTAGCCTTGGCTAAAAACAACACCGAAAAAGGAATTATTCAGTCTATAAAATTAATGTATAATCCTGCGCCAGATTTAGATGATTTGAAACTAATTGCAACCTTAATTCCCGAAAACGAAATTTTTAGTTTCTTGGTGCAGCGAGAAGTTAATAAAATCGAAGATTGGATTTTTACTCCAAAATATTCCAATACTAATCGTTCAGATAATTATTATGATGATGCATCAAAATCAGCATATGAAATAGCCAAAGCAGAGAACGAACAAAAAGATCTGAAGTATTTGCAAGATTTGAAAACGTTGTTAATCGAAGTTCAAACAAAATCTTCGGGCGAACAGAAAGATTTTTTGAGTTCGGCAATCGCACAATTATGTTTTGTAAATAACGAGATAGAAAATGGCAAAAACTACACCAATCAAATTTCGGACAAAGCAAATTCGAGTATTTTATTGCAAAAAAATATTCAACTTGCACTAGTTACTCTAAAACAAAGCGATATAAAAACTCCAGAAACGCAACAAAAACTATACGAATGTTTTGATAATATAGAAAATGCGGTCGAAAACGATAACTCGCTTTTAAAATCAATGTACAGTTTATATAGCATTGCAAGCGCTGATTTTTATGATAAAAAAGATGTTGCTACAGCAGGATTATTGTTTATGAAATCCGAAAGCAAACAATCTGATTTAGAGCAATATAATTATTATTCGAACAAATATTACTACGGATATATTGGTTATTTCGATCGAATGGCAACTCCAAAGGATATGGATAATTTGATAAATTTGGCTGAAAAATCGGATAAAACCAATTTCGAAAAATATATTTGTTCAGGAAACATTTCTAAAGATATTAATATTTATAGAGATTTAAAAGGAACTTTGGCATTTAGAAATAACGATTTAGAGTTGGCACAAAAAACATTTGCCGAAATCCCAAACGATTTTTGGAATAAAACCTATTCTTTTAAAGATTACTTAAACGAAAATCCATTTTTTCCAAAAGTTTTACAAATTGATTTTCCAGAAACCAGAAATTTTAAATACAAATTCAATAAAGCCGAATTCATTATGGAAATGATTCGATTGCGAGACTCAAAATCAGCATCGGATTATTTAAAATTAGCAAATGCTTATTTTAATGTTTCAGTTTATGGAAATTCGTGGATGATGACCAGTTACGAGCAATCGGGTGGAAGTTATAACGATTATATTTATGGAGATTCGACGAAAAACCAAGAAAAATATGGTTTAGGAAATTATTTGTATTTAACATTAGCCAAACAATATTATCAAAAAGCATTACAAATATCAAAAAATAAAGAGCAAAAAGCCGTTTGTAGTTTAATGATTTTTGAGTGTGATTATTGTAGTTTCTCTACAAATTCGTATGTTAGAGATGTTCCTCCAAAATTTAAACCAGGTCGAGAAATCTATGATTTCAATTCGATTTATTCGAATACCAAAGTTTTCGCAAAATACGATTGTCCATTGTTAGAACAGTTTATAAATTAGAAATTAATTTTATAAAAAAGACGGAAAATATAAAAATTTCCGCTTTTTTATGAAAAAATCAAATGTTTTAAACGGCTAAAACAATAGCAACAAAATCATCCGATTTTAATGCTGCGCCACCAATCAATCCGCCATCAACGTCAGGTTTTGAGAAAATTTCTTTAGCATTATCGGGTTTCACACTTCCACCATACAAAATCGAAACATCTTCGGCAATGTCACTTCCAAAACTTTTTCTAACCGTTTCGCGAATAAATTCGTGCATTTCTTGCGCTTGTTCTGGACTTGCGGTTTCGCCAGTGCCAATAGCCCAAACAGGCTCATAAGCCAAAATTATATCCGCCCAAGCATTTTTATCTATTTGAAATAATCCGTCACGCAATTGGTTTTCGACAACGTTAAAATGTTGTTTGTTTTGTCGGTCTTTTAATTCTTCGCCAAAGCAAAAAATTACTTTCATTTCGTGTCTAAGTGCCGTATCGACCTTAAAAGAAATCATTGCATTGGTTTCGTTAAAAATTGCCCGTCGTTCAGAATGACCTAGAATTACAGTGTTTACTCCAACACTTTTGAGCATATCGGCGGAAATTTCGCCTGTAAATGCTCCGTTTTCTGATGCGTGCATATTTTGTGCAGCAACGTTAATGTTTGTAAATTCTAAATGATCAACTGCAGATGCCAAATTCACAAAAGTTGGAGCAACAATAACTTGCGCTTTGCAGTCCGTCGGAATTTTAGCAATCAATTCGTTGATTAAATCTTCAGTTTCTTCGGCATTTTTATTCATTTTCCAGTTTCCTGCAACAATTTTTTTTCTCATTTTTTATTTTTTGGACGATTACTTTTAGTTTACACATAATAAATAATCGTAGTTAATATAAGTTTTTGTAAATTTAAAAAAACTACATATCAAATACCAAAAACTAAACACTTTTTTTGTATTTTTGCATAAAATTATAAAAAAATAAACCAAATATATATACTATGAGTGTTTTAGTCAATAAGGATTCTAAAATAATTGTTCAAGGATTTACAGGAAGTGAAGGAACATTTCACGCTTCGCAAATGATTGAATATGGAACAAACGTTGTTGGTGGTGTAACTCCTGGAAAAGGAGGAACTACTCATTTAGACCGTCCAGTTTTCAATACTGTAAAAGATGCTGTAGAGCAAGCAGGGGCAGACACAACCATTATATTTGTTCCGCCTGCTTTTGCCGCAGATGCAATTATGGAAGCCGCCGATGCAGGCATTAAAGTTATTATTGCAATCACCGAAGGTATTCCAGTTGCCGATATGATTAAGGCATACGAGTATATCAAACATAGAAATTGTAGATTAATAGGTCCAAATTGTCCAGGCGTAATTACTCCAGGCGAAGCAAAAGTTGGTATTATGCCAGGATTTGTTTTCAAAAAAGGTACGGTTGGAATTGTTTCTAAATCGGGAACATTAACCTACGAAGCAGCCGACCAAGTTGTAAAACAAGGTTTAGGAATTACAACTGCAATTGGAATTGGTGGCGACCCAATTATTGGAACAACAACCAAAGAAGCCGTTGAGTTACTAATGAACGACCCCGAAACTAATTGTATTGTAATGATTGGAGAAATTGGAGGACAACTCGAAGCCGATGCTGCAAAATGGATTAAAGCCGACGGAAACCGTAAACCAGTTGTTGGATTTATTGCTGGTGAAACCGCACCAAAAGGGCGAACAATGGGACACGCAGGTGCAATTGTTGGTGGAACCGACGATACTGCAGAAGCCAAAAAACAAATTATGAGAGAATGCGGAATTCATGTAGTAGATTCGCCAGCCGAAATAGGTAAAAAAGTTAAAGAAGTTTTGGGATAAATTCCTAAAATACTTTAGAATAAAAAACTCCACAATTGTGGAGTTTTTTATTCTAATTATCATACATTCGGTATTCAATTTTATGATTAATGAAACCAACAATCCAATATAAACTTGCAAAACACGGCGATAAATCAGTTATTTTTATACTATTTTCGTTCTACGACTCCGAATATGCAGGAAGAGTAAAAAAACTTATTGGTGCAAAATGGAGTCAAACACAAAAAGCGTGGTACGTGCCCGATAATAACGAATATCGCTCGAAGTTTGGAATAGAACCCGAAAAAATCAGCAAACAATTCCTTTCGCAAATTAATTCAATAAATCAACCCCATTTTAAACGTTATTTGGAGGTTTTGCAACTCAAGGGTTACAGCCCAAATACCATTAGAACCTATCGGGGAGAACTAATTCAATTGCTGTTGTTTTTAGAAGAAAAAGATATTAGCACCTGCGATTCCGAATTTATCCGAAATTATATAGTGAATTGTTATACCGAAAAAAAACTTTCGGAAAGCACCATGCATAGCAAAATAAATGCCATAAAATTCTATTTCGAAAAAGTTTTGAAACTAGAAAGTTTTTTTATAGAAATTCCGAGACCCAAAAAACCATTGCAACTACCCAAAACAATTCATGCTCAAGACATTAAAAAAATATTTGAAGTCACAAAAAATCTCAAACACAACACCATGCTCAAATTAGCATACGGAATGGGTTTACGAGTTTCGGAAATTATAAATCTAAAAATTAATCATATAGACAGCAAAAACATGCAGGTTTTTATAGAACGAGCCAAAGGTAAAAAAGATCGATATGCCAATTTGCCAGAAAGTATTTTGGAACAATTACGCGATTATTTTCTAGAATTTAAACCAAAAGAATATTTGTTCGAAGGGCAATTTGGAGGAAAATATTCGGCACGAAGCGTGCAACAAGTTTTTAAAAACTCCTTGCAAACAGCAAATATTAACAAAAAAGCAACAACACACAGTTTGCGACACAGTTTTGCAACCCATTTACTCGAAAACGGAACCGACATTCGATTTATTCAAGAACTACTTGGGCACAACGACATCAAAACCACTCTGCTATATACGCATGTGAGCGACTCCAGTATTCGAAAAATAAAAAGTCCATTAGATGATTTGTAAGAAAAAAATATTATATTTGAATTTTGAAATTGACAAAAAAATAGTACGCAATGCGTTTTTTTATATTGTTTAGTTCAAATAATTAAAAATGAATAGATTAAATATTTTGCGATTTCACGAGTTGCGTATATTTAAGAGTT
>JAYUFL010000028.1:0-6789 GCA_043738745.1 Bacteroidota bacterium | reverse complement strand
ATTTGGTTAGCCAAATGTATAAATTTAAGACCGAACTTCCAAGTACAAAACCAACTTTAAAGTTTGCCTAAAACCCCAATTGCGCCAAACCGCTGTTAGCAGATGTGTTTATTCTTCTTCAAAGAAATCTTCATCTAATTGTTTAATTTCATACGTTGCTTTTATTTGAACGCCTACATTAAATTCGTGCATCAATTCCACAAGTTTTTTTCCGTCGATAAGAATTATTTTATGGTGAGCATTTTTTGCCTTTTCAATTGCTCCAACATCAAATAATGAAGTTGTTACAAATACACCTTTATTTGTATCGCCACTCATTGCTCCTATAAAATTTCTTATGTCTTTTTCTCTTACTTTATTTTCGTTAAATCTTTTTGCTTGAATATATATTTTGTCTAAACCTAATTTATCTTCATTTATTATCCCGTCAATTCCGCCATCGCCTGATTTTGCAGTTTCAATGAAATCCCCGTAACCCATTTTTTTTAGTAAAATCAAAATCACTTTTTCAAAATAATATGGATCTATTACTTTGAGTTTTTCTAAAAGATTATTTTTAATTTCATTTTCTATTTGAGAAAAACCTATGTCTATTAAATCTTGCGGAGTTTCATTAAGTGATTCTTTTACTTCTTTTGTATCAGTTTTAAGTTTTTTCGGTTTTTCGGTGTCGCTTTCTTCGTTGCTATCTTTCCAACCTCCGCTTTTCCATAACAATTCTGGATTTTCTTTTAAACCTTTTTCAGTAATTTTTATACTTCCTCTTTCAGGAAAATATACAAAACCTCCTTTTTTCAAAAAAGACTTTCCCCAAGAAATTCTGTTGCTCAGTAAATTCTCACCTGTTTTAACTTTTTCAGATAATTGCTCTTCTGTTAAATGTGAAAAGTAATTTTCGGCTACAAGTTTTATTAATTCTCTCGCCTTAAACGTTTCTCCATTTTTTAAAGTTTCAATTATTGGATTAAATGTTTCGTGAAATTTTGGTATTTCTTTATGCATATCTTGTTATTAAAATCATTTTTTGTTGTTTTGGCGGAACATATCTGCTAACGTCTCGTGGCTTGGCGTCAGTTGGGGATTTGGTTAGCCAAATGTATAAATTAAAGACCGAACTTCCAAGTACAAAACCAACTTTAAGGTTTGCCTAAAACCCCAATTGCGCCAAACCGCTGTTAGCAGATGCCCATTTTGGCGGTTAGTTTTCAATTTATTGGTATGCCTTTTTCTTTTACGTTTCGGATTGGTATATATGTAAGTCGGACTGGCATAAATATAAATCGGGTAGGCGTAAATACAAATCGGATTGATATATATAAATCGGATTGCAATAAATATAAATGCGACAAGCATAAATATAAATGCGGAACGCATATATATAACTGCGGAGCAGATATATATAATTGCGATAGCAATATATATAAATCGGCTTGATCTATTTATGTTTCGGCTTGTCATATTTATATTTTTGGTTTTGTTATTTCTTTTTCTTGATAAATTCTATTCCTTTTACTTGGGCGAATTGTGGTGATGTTGCTCCGAAAACTGATTTAACGTATTTTTTAACTTCGGTTGCGATGTCAAATAATCCTGTGTCTGTTCCGTAAAGTGTTGTGTCTCTCGAAATTCTTGAATTGGAAATATTGGTATAGGCTGTTGCTACTCCGTTATTTTTGGCGGTTAGGTCGGCTTGCTTGGCTGTAAGTGTAACAATTTTTAAGTCGTTTTCGTTTGGTGCGTAACTCGGTTCTGATTGTAAAACCGAAATTATTCCTGCAAGATGCTGAATTTGTTGGTCGTAAGATTGTTGGCTTGTAGAAATTGTGGTTGGTGCTGGTGCGTTTGGGTCTACTGGGGTTGTTATTGCGGTGGCTCTAACTCCTTGCATTTTTTTGTTGAATAATTTTGCATCGGCAACTTTTTGGGTTGTGGCATCGGTGGTTTGCAATGCGTTGATTAATCTTGTTGAAAGAGATTTTAGGTTGCTGAAAGCAACTATTCGTTCGTTTACTTTGTTGTTGTAAGCGGTGTTTTTGGTTATTACATCGGCTAAACTCGCTTGTGATGCTGTTGCTAATGCCGAAATTTGTGGCAACTTTAGTGCATTTTTGGTTGGGTTGTAGGTTGCACCGTAACCTGTTACGAATGAAATTAAATCTTGAAGATTTGCAACGTTTTTTGCGTTTCCCGTTTCTGAAGTAGATGCCATAATATTATATATTTAAGTTTAGGCTTTAAAAGTAAAAAAAAAACTTTACGATTCTGTTAAGTTTTTTAAAATTATTTTTTTAAATCTGCATCTATAACTTGTGGACTATGTGTATTTGAACCATTCCATTCTGTGTATATTTTTACATAATCTAACAGAATCTTTTGTGTCTTTACATCATACTTTTTTAAATAATTTTCTATTTTTAATGTATTTTTTTGGTCATAATAAAAAAAATATTTATAATCTTTTTCAAGTATTCCCCAATAATTTTCTGCACCTGTTCCAAAAGAATAAAACCGAACTAACAAAACTTTATTTCTTTTAGGTTCATCAGAGAAAACTTCTATACCCTTTGTAACACCCATATTTCCAGAATAATTCTTGATTAGAATTATATCTTTTAAATCTTCTGCGCCAAATTGATTATTTCCAATTAAAAATTTTATCATATCTTTTTGATATTTTTTTATTCGATAATCCTTATCGACTCTAAATCCTTCTTGACTATAAATAATAGAAACAAAAAAGAAAAAACAGATACTTGCTATTAATTTAATTTTGTCCATCACATTGTTTGTTATTATCGATTTGTTTATAATATGTTGCCTCATTTGCTTTTGGTTTGCTTTCAATTTGTTGAGTAGTTGAATTTGGATTTTGAAAACCACGAGAGTCCTTATTAGTTATGTGAGTTCCTTCGTGAGTTGCAACAGCACCTATTTTTTCGTCTTTGGAATAATTTGCTAAAACAACAGTTGTGCCATCTATAGAAACTGCAGGGTTTGGATGTTCTGATGTGGGTGTAGAAAGTTTATCAATACCTTTAGAATAGACAGTCATATCATATTTAGTGATTTTACCGTTACTATCCACAGAGGGTTGTGAATAGCCTATTGTTGTGGTTCCGTTTGCGTTTGTGATTACTTTATCATTATCTACTTTCATTGTTACTTTAAACGAAGCACTTTCTAAATTATTTAAAGTCTGCGTTCCAATATCTGTTTTAGCCATTGCATTACCTATTCTTTGAGTATCTGCGGAAGCATTTGAACTCCATTTTATACTACCATCACTATTTGTAGTATGAGTTACTGCTTTTCCATCAGTGCCTTCAATCCATTCTGGTGCTCGACCATCAGGGTCTTTATATCTCATTGGATTACCCATACAAAAGTTATAAGGAGAATAACTCGGAAACTCTTCACTTAATGGGTCGGGCGACATCCACATTCCGGGAGCGTCTCCAATGGGTTGAGCATCTGGATTTAGTGTATCTCGAACAATATCGCCAACTATTTTTTTGTTATCGACGTGCCAACGACTTGTACCTATTGTTACAATACTATCGAGATCTTGAACCTCAAGATACTTGCCTTTACTCAACGTAGCAACGGGTGCTTTGCACCCGTATTTTACGAATGGGTTTCCTGCTTGTATGTTTTTTTCTCGCCTTGCTTTTTCTTCTTTTGATAGTTTTTCTTGTGCTGAAAGCACAGAAAAAGAGAAGATAAAAATTAGGGTGTATAATACTGTTTTCATAGTTTATTTATGTTTTGCAAATGTATTCAAATTTTTGTTTTCGTATTTGTTTCTTTCATTTTTTAATGTTACCAACCAATTGAGGTACATATCTTCGGGCATATTTCGGTAACCGATTTTGTGAATAAAAGCATATTCTTTTTCTAAATCAAGAAGTTGAGCGTTTGCTTTTTCTTGATTTTGCTCTTGCTTCATTTGTTTTTTATGTGTTTCGGCTCTCAAAATTAATGCGGTAGCAAAGTAAGGATATTCTTTGATTGCTGTTTCGCAACATTTGAGTATAAATGTGCCGTTATTTTTTGGAAATATTGCATTGTAATTGTCCGCCAAATCAATCATAACAAGTGCAATACTCTCCCGATTGTTTAATGCTTTCATATAAACACCGTTTGAAATTGCATCGATGTGAACAAAACCCGATGCCATAATCCACGCATCAATTGGAAAAATTCCACTTGTTAATTCGGTATTATACCAACCCTCTTTTATGTTTCTATGTTTAATATAAACGTGGTTTGGAGCAAGTGCCAAATTGGCATCAACGCCCAGTTCTTCACAAAGAATTTTATATAAATATGGTAAAGAATGACAATTTCCTTTTCGAGTTTCTAACAATTTTGAAACGAAAAGATTTTCACGAGTTTTGTGTCCAAAAACATCGGTAAAATCGTAACTGAAAGGCTCGTATTTGTATATTTTATCGTTATAATTTATTGGGATTGTGTCGTGCATTACTTCAAAAACTGAAGCCCATTTGTTTACGGTTTCTTTATCTCGTTCGATGTAAGTCAAAAATCTTTCTTTAATTAGCGTTTTGCTTAAATTATTTAAAAACTTTATTTTTTTATTGATTTCTATTGTATCTAATTTATCATCTAAATAGGCATTCTCGACAGAGAAAACTGCTTTTTTGAAACTATAATTATTCTCATCGACAAGCATACTATTGAGCAAAGTGAAACTTTGCTCAAATAGTTTTTCTTGTTTTTCAAAGTTTTGTGCGATAGCACAAAACTTTGAAAAGAAAAGAAATAGTATTATGATTTTGGTTTTGTTCATTTTTAACTTTTTGTTTTTTTGATTAACAATCCTTTAAATTGTTTTTTAAAATTCTCATTATCTTGTTTGCTTTTTTCGCCTTTTAGTGAACCCAACCATTTTTCGTAAGCATCGGCTGGCATATATTGGTAGCCTAAATCGTCAATTACTTTGTATTGCTTGTGCATATCTCTTAATATTTCTACTGCTTCGGGATAATTAAGTATTTTTTCTCTACTTTCTTGACTTTTTGGGTCAATTCCCAATACTTTGACAACGTATTTTAAATGTTCTGTATTGTAATTTGATTTTACCATATTGGCGTTTATACTTTTTGGGTCTAATTCCAATGCTTTATTTGCTACTTTTTCTACAAAGTCGTCATAGCCGAATTTGTGCAAATATCCTGATGCCAAATCTACATAGAATTGCGATAGCAATTCTTTTTTTGATAGATTTTGCATATAGATTTTGTTTTGTATTGCTTCGGCTCTTATAAATCCGTTGTTGAGAATGAAAGATGAAACGGTAAACATTCCGTTTGTAAGTTCGAGATTATACCATTTTTCTTTTTCGTCTTGAAATTTTATATAGGAATGATTGGGAGAAGTTGATAAAAATGCATCTGCTCCGATTTCTTCGGCAAGTGTTAAATAGAGTAATGGCATTGAATGACATTGACCTGTTCCTGTTCGTAAAAGTTTGGTTACAAACATTTTCGACCAATCTTTTCTGCCCCAATAATCCTCGAAATCATATTTTAGAGGAAAATGTTTTGTTTTAAATCCATTGAGTTGTAAAGTTTGTGAAAAGAATTGAAACAACATAAAGTTTTTGGCAGAATTACTATTTAGGTCGTAATTTAATTCTTTCATTTTGGCTTTTAGGAATTCGCCTGTTTGTTTTATGATTTTGTCAAATTCGGCTTTGTCTTGCTTGTTTTCAAAATAAGCGTTTTCAATTTCAAAGTTTACTTCTTTTACAGAATAATTTGATTCGTCTAAAAGTAACATTTTGTTGTAAACTTCTTCATAATATTTTGTTCCTGCAATATTGGAATGTGATGGGAAATTGTAATTTATTTCGGATTTTGATTTGTTTATATCTGCGTAAATTTCACGCATCTGCTGTTCACGTTGGTTTTCTCTTTGTTGTGTTTGATTTATAATTTGTTGGTTTTGTTGTTGTGTTCTTTGTTGTTCGTCTCTTCCGTTCATAATATCCAATGGATTTGGAACTTTCGGAAGATTGTTATTTGGATTTCCTACTCCTTGGTTTCCGTAATTTTGAAATTGGTTTGGCTGTGGAACTGTCGGAAAATTTATTTGTCCGAAACTAATGATTGGAAATAGAAGTAAAATTATAATTTTCATTGTTGTTTTTTCTGCGTTTCGTGTCGCTCTTGGGTTTCTGCTAACGTCTCGTGGCTTGGCGTCAGTTGGGGATTTGGTAAGCCAAATGTATAAATTAAAGACCGAACTTACAAGTACAAAACCAACTTTAAAGTTTGCCTAAAACCCCAATTGCGCCAAACCGCTGTTGTGCGTTCGCTTTTTTCTTTAATTTACAAATCCATATTGTATTAATTTCACACCCGAATTATTCAATTTATAAATGAATTTTGGTTGAATCATTTCAGTATCGAATGATAACGGGTCTTGGATTACGGAAAGTTCTACTAATCCGCTAAATGATAATGATTGATAAATTTGATTTGGAATTAAATCTAGATTAAAACTATTTTCTTCAAGTATTATTATGTCGCTATAATCGGTTTTGTTAACACAATTACAAATTTTAATTAATTCATTGAAGTCTAATTTTTTATTTATAAAAGCAATAAACATATTTGCCATTATTTTCGGTTTATTAATATTATCAGACTTTTCTAATAACATAATTATTGTTTCGCCTAATTTTATTTTTTCTCCAATATTTTCATTTATCTTTTTTTCAAATTCATCTTTGTTAGTATTTGAAATTGATTCTAATGCTTGTAA
>JAYUFL010000027.1:0-2443 GCA_043738745.1 Bacteroidota bacterium | reverse complement strand
AAAAAAGGTGTTTTGTGGTGGAGTATTCACAAAATTTTGAGCGAAAAAGAAAACAAAACCAAATATTTGTTTCTTGAAAACGTTGACAGGCTTTTGATTTCGCCATCAGGACAACGAGGAAGAGATTTTGCAATTATTCTAAAAAGTTTGAATGATTTAGGTTATGCAGTTGAATGGCGAGTTGTAAACGCATCAGAATATGGAATGCCACAGCGAAGAAAAAGAATTTTCATTTTGGCGTATTTGCAAAATTCAACAATATATAACGAATTAAAAGAATCAAATACAACGGATTGGATTTTAAAAGATGGAACTTTAGCAAATGCTTTTCCTGTTCAATCTGATAATATTTTATTTCCAAAAGAATTCAAACTAAATGGCGATATTGTTGAAATTTCTGAAAATTTCAACATAAACGGCAAAACTGGAATGTTTGAAAATACAGGAATTATGATTGATGGAATTGTTACAACAATTAAAACAAAACCAAGTTACGAGGATAAATTTACCATCTTAAAAGACATAATCCAAAACGGAGAAGTAACCGAAGAATTCTATATAAACGAGGAAGATTTGGACAAATGGTTTTATCTTAAAGGTGCAAAAAAAGAAATGCGTAAAAATGCACAAGGTTTTGAATACAATTACAGCGAAGGCGGAATGATTTTCCCCGATTCTTTAGACAAACCATCGAGAACTATAATAACAGGCGAAGGCGGAAAATCTGCATCAAGGTTTAAGCACGTTATAAAAGTTGAGAAAGGTTACAGAAGATTATCACCAATTGAATTGGAACGCTTAAATATGTTTCCAGATAATCACACAAAATTTGACGGAGTAACAGACACAAAACGTGCGTTCTTTATGGGTAATGCATTGGTAGTTGGCGTTATTGAAAAAATAGGAATTGCATTAAACCAAAAAATAAATAATGAAATTACAGTATAATCCAAGCGACAAAAACTCTGTAATCGAATATGCAAAAAAGTTAAAAGGTAAATCTTTAAGACAAGTTTGCGACCTAAAAGTTTTGGAGCATTCATATTCAGGTAAAGGTAATTTCGGTCAAGTTTTAGAGAAGTTTTATTTTGGTTATGAACCAAATTCAAAAGCAGAAGCAGATTTTGCTCAAATTGGAATGGAGTTAAAATCTTCGCCATTAAAGCAATTAAAAAATGACGAATTTCGTTCAAAAGAACGATTGGTTTTGAACATCATTAACTACGTTAATGTAGTTAATCAGAATTTTGAAAATAGCGATTTCTTCAAAAAGAATGCAAGCATTCTTTTGATTTTCTATCTTCATAATGCAGGTTTTGATATTTTAGATTACTTAATAAAATTGGTTGATGAATGGAGTTTTCCATCGACAGATTTAGAAATAATTAAAAAAGATTGGGAATTAATCACGAAAAAAATATCTGACGGAAAAGCACACGAACTTTCGGAAGGCGACACTTTTTATCTTGGTGCTTGCACCAAAGGTGCAAACGCTTTGTCTGTCAGAAAACAACCATTTTCAGAAATTCCAGCAAAACAAAGAGCATATTCATTTAAGCAAGGATATGTAAATCATATCATTGCATCAATTGCAAACGAAAGCAAAGGAATTTACGGAAAATTAATTCCAAACGCACAAGTTGCTAAAAAACAAACAATTGAGGAAATTGTAATTTCTAAATTTAAACCATTTTACGGAAAAACCGAAGAAGAGATTGTAAAAATTCTAAAAATTGAAATCAATACAAAAGCAAAAAGTTTCTACGCAAATTTGACAAAAGCAATTCTTGGAATTGAACTTGATAAAGAAATTGAGGAATTTGAAAAAGCAGAAATAATTGTAAAAACAGTTCGTTTAAAAGAAAATGATTTGCCAAAAGAAGACATTTCATTTCCAAATTTTAAATATCAAGAAATCGTAAACCAAGAATGGGAAGATTCCGATTTTAAAGATATTTTAGAACATAAATTTCTATTTGTATTCTTTCAATTTGAGAACGAAAAACTAATTTTAAGAAAAGTTAAATTTTGGAATATGCCATATTTAGACTTAATTGCAGTCGAAAAAGTTTGGACAAAAACAAAGCAAATTGTTGCAAAAGGCGAAATAGTAAAAGAAATAAAAACTAATAAAAATGGCAAGGAAATTCGTTTCACGAATTTTCCTAGCAAGAAATTTAGTTCGATTTCTCACGTTCGTCCTCACGCAACAAATGCATTGGATGCATATGAATTGCCGAAAAAAGACAAGTTAACTAAACAAAATGAATATACAAAACATTGTTTTTGGCTGAACAATACTTATGTGAAAAATGAAATTTATCTAAAATAGAAAAAGGTACTACTGCTAACAGCGGTTTGGCGCAATTGGGGTTTTAGGCAAACTTTAAAGTTGGTTTTGTACTTGGAAGTTCGGTCTTTAATTTATACATTTGGCTAACCA
>JAYUFL010000026.1:0-6821 GCA_043738745.1 Bacteroidota bacterium | reverse complement strand
CGCCAATTGCGGTTGCAACCAAATCTAAATATTCGACTAAATCGTCAATAGTTTCACTACGATTTTCGCCCAATGCTTGAATGAGTTTAAATCCGATTCCGCAACCGCACAATTCGTCATACGGATAGTTGCAATCGTCTCGTTTTGGGTCAAGAACTGCAATTGCATTTGGTAAAATATCGCCTGGCCGGTGGTGGTCGCAAATTATGAAATCTATATTTCTCTCATTTGCATAAGCGACGTGATCTATAGATTTAATACCACAATCCAAAGCAATTATTAACGAAAATCCATTGTCATCGGCAAAATCTATTCCTTTGAAAGAAATTCCGTAGCCTTCGTCGTATCTATCTGGAATATAAGTCGCTATGTTTGTATAGTACGTTTTTAAATAAGACGAAACCAATGAAACCGCCGTTGTTCCATCTACATCATAATCGCCAAAAACCAAAATATTTTCGTTGTTTCCAATTGCTTTTTCGATTCTTGCAACTGCTTTGTCCATATCTTTCATTAAATATGGATTATGCAAATCTTGCAAACTCGGTCTAAAAAATTGTCGTGCTTGATCATACGTTTCAATGCCACGTTGAATCAATAACGAAGCAACAAAATTTTCAATTTTTAATGCTTGGGCTAAATGATTGACTTTTTCTGAATCGGGTTTTGGTTTGATTGTCCAACGCATTTTTTATTAAAAATTGAGAATTAATTTATTTAGATTTCCCAGCAACAACAACAACAATTTCGCCTTTTGGGGGTTTGTTTTCAAAGTGTGTTAAAACTTCGCGAACAGTTCCGCGTACATTTTCTTCATGAAGTTTAGACAATTCTCGGGAAACGCAAATTTGCCTTTCTTCCCCAAAATAAGTTATAAATTCGGCTAATGTTTTTACTAATTTGTGCGGCGAAACATATAAAATCATGGTTCGAGTTTCTTCGGCAAGAGCCAAATATCGAGTTTGTTTTCCTTTTTTGTCAGGCAAGAATCCTTCGAAAACAAATTTATCATTGGGTAAACCACTATTGACTAATGCTGGAACAAATGCTGTTGCGCCAGGCAAACATTCGACATCTATTTTATTTTCTACGCAAGCACGAGTTAATAAAAAACCTGGATCGGAAATAGCTGGCGTTCCAGCATCAGAAATCAAAGCAATGGTTTCGCCTGATTTTAATCTTGCAATAATATTTTCGATAGTTTTGTGCTCGTTATGCATGTGATGGCTGTGCATGTGTGTGCCAATTTCAAAATGTTTTAGCAATTTTCCGCTGGTTCGTGTGTCTTCAGCGAGAATTAAATCGGCTTCTTTCAAGATGCGAATGGCTCGAAAAGTCATGTCTTCGAGATTGCCAATTGGCGTTGGAACAATAAATAATTTTCCCATAATTTTTGTTTTCGAAACGAATTTTTAGACGAATTTTTTCTCGATAACTTCCATAAATCGCAAAACATATTCGTCTTTATCATTCCAATTATTATAATCTGGTTTTACAAAATCATTTATAAAATTTACGGTTTCGAAATAACTATCAAATGTACTGATTTGAGATAAAACCCGATTGTAATCCTCGTTACTTTCTCCAAATAAATGTTTTACGAATGCAATTTTATCATTCAAACCAATGTTTATTCCTTTAGATAATTTTTCGTTTAGAATTCCTAGTTTTTCTAGTTTAATATCAGATTTTTTTTCGAAAACTGGTTCTACAAATTTGAATTCATCAAACGAAATTTGAACAGGTTCTGGTTTTTTATCTAAAATTTTTTCTTGTTTTTCAAGATTGAATTCCGGCACAAAAATTGGTTCGTTTTCTTCGATAATGACTTCTTCTTCAACGATTTCATCATTTGCGACAGCGACCATTTCTTGTTGAATTTCAGGAATTTTTGCTTCGATAATTTCGTTATTTGCAATCCCAGAAATTTCTACCTTATTACATGTATCTAATTTTTCTTCGGCAATTTCTACATTTGTTGGAGCGTCAACTTTATCTTTAATCAGAATTTCAACATTTTCGACAGTCAGATTTTCATTTGGGTTATCGTAAAATTTTTCTAGTTTTTGTTCCATATCCTCAACATCGATTTTTGGATTAATGATATTGATGTTTTCCCCGACAAATTTTAAAACCGATAAAGTTTCGTATAATTTCTGCGTTTCTAAATGCAATTGTTTCAATTCGGAATGATTTTTTAGTTTCAGAATGCGATGCGCAATGCTAATTAATTCGGCTTCTAATCTTTTCTTCATAACTTTTAAAATTATTGTGAGTAAAACGGTAGTTTTTTAATATTTTTGTTTTCGTTACAAAGTAATAAAAACTATTCATTTTTAGCGTAAGAAATTTCAAAAAATGTTTTTAGAAAACACCGTAAATCATAAAGAGCAGTTTGGTTGGATCGAAGTTATTTGTGGTTCAATGTTTTCGGGCAAAACCGAAGAATTGATTCGCCGTCTCAAACGTGCACAGTTTGCTAAACAAAAAGTGGAAATTTTTAAACCATCGATTGATACTCGTTACGACGAAGAAATGGTGGTTTCGCACAACCGCAACGAAATTCGCTCGACGCCTGTTCCTGCTGCTGCAAATATTGCAATTTTGGCGCAAGGTTGCGATGTTGTTGGCATTGACGAAGCGCAGTTTTTTGATGACGAAATCGTAAAAATTTGTAATGATTTGGCCAATCAAGGCATTCGAGTAATTGTTGCTGGACTAGATATGGATTTTAAAGGTAACCCGTTTGGACCAATGCCAGCACTAATGGCAACCGCAGAATATGTTACGAAAGTCCACGCAGTTTGTACGCGAACTGGAAATTTGGCCAATTATAGTTTAAGGAAAACCGATTCGGATAAATTGGTTATGTTAGGCGAAACCGAAGAATATGAGCCGTTGAGTCGAGCAGCTTATTTTCATGCTATGCGATAAAATCGTGGAGTAGTTTTGGATTAATATTATCTCACTTCAAAAATATTATTTTCTCTTTTTACATCTGCCATTAATTCTGATTCGTCGATTATAATTTTTTCGATACTGCTTTTTGGCTTATCAATCGAGAAACTAAATGTTGGCTGCGCCCAGGCCCAATCATTGAGTACGATTCTTTTTACATCAGGATTTGGGTTTTGCTTTTCGAAATTCATCATTCGAAGTGGAATGTAGAAATTTTCTTTAGTTCCATCGACATATTCTACTGTTAAATCAATTGGCATTGGAGTTCTTCCTATCCTTTCTAATGTAATTGCTGTGTTATTCTCAAAATCTGTAACAGATTTAATTCCATAATCAATGGTGTTTGTAGTTTTTGTCCAATCTGTCAAATACCAATCTAAATTTGCTCCCGAAACTCTTTCGGCTGTTCTTTTGATATCATTTGGGCTTGGATGTTTGAATTTAAAATCATTAAAATACCTCTTTAAAGTTTTATCTAAATTTTCTTTCCCGATTAAATAGCCTAGTTGCGCCAAAAAAATATCGCCTTTACTATATGAAGTGATACTATAGGTTTTATTATCATCATAACGATCAGAATGTGTGGTTTGTGGCTGCTCCTTTCCAGAACTTACCATAAAATAATATCCTTTATAGGCACTTTCGTGAGGATTTTCAGTTTTTTTATCTGATATTTCGTTCATTCCTAGATCCTCTAAATAAGAAGTAAAACCTTCATCCATCCAACCATATTTACTTTCGTTGGATGCCAAAACATGCTGAAACCAAGAGTGACCCATTTCGTGAGCAATTACACCTGTTAAGCCATCTAGAGTTCCTTCGCCAAGAATTAAAGTACACATGGCATATTCCATTCCGCCATCGCCGCCCTGAATTATAGAATATTGATTATATGGATATTTTCCTATTGTTTTATTATAGAATTGCATCAATTGAACCGTTTTTGACTCCACCTTTTTCCAATTTTCAAGAATTTTTGGGTTGTTTTTGTATAAAAAATGTAAAGTTGCTCCATTTGGAACTTGCACAACATCATGAATATAATTTTTATCCGCAGCCCAAGTAAAATCGTGTACATTTGGCGCAACAAAATGCCAAGTTAACTGTTTTTTAGAATCTTTTTTAACAACAATTCCTTTATCTTCATAGCCAAAACCAATTTCATTTTTATTTTGTAAATAACCCGATCCGCCCAAAACATAATCTTTATCGATTGTAATGTTTACATCGAAATTTCCCCAAACTCCATGAAATTCTCTAGCAATATATGGATCTGCATGCCACCCTTCGAAATCGAATTCGGCAATTTTTGGATACCATTGACTCATTGAAAGTTCAATTCCTTCTTTATTGTTTCGACCCGAACGGCGAATTTGAACAGGAACTTGACCGTCGAAATCTAAAGTAAAAATCGTTTTTGAGTTAGGTAGAAGTGGTTTTGCCAGAGTAACTTCTAGGATTGTTTCTAAGTATTTTGTTTTAGCAACAATTCCGTCTTGCTTGAAGTTAGAAATTTTTAAATAGCCTATTTCGCTTGGAGACAATAGTTTAATTCGACTTTCGAAAACCGTTTTGTCTCCAACTTTTGTAGCATTTACCATTCTGCGATCTGGATCAGAAATGAATCGCAAGCGTTGATCCATCTCGGAATTTGGCTGAAATGCATTATTGTATAAATGATAAAACACTTTTCGCAAGGTATCCGATGAGTTATTCGTGTAGGTTAATGTTTGTTTTCCTTTATATTGATAGGTTTTTACATCCATCGAAACGTCCATTTTATAATCTACTTTTTGTTGCCAATAAGTATTTTGTGCAAAAACAATTGAGAAATTTAATATTGTAAAAGAAATTATAATTAGTTTTTTCATGATTTTCATTTTATAAAAAAACGGAAGAACAAATTGAACTTCCGTTTGTGAATTAAGAATTAAATTTTATTTTTTAGATAACTTTTCTGCCATAATCAAAGCATTGTAAGCATTTACAATTTTGCCTGATTTGCAAGATTCACTAAAAGGTTTGTTGTTTTTAGGTTCACCTTCTTTTGTTTCTCCGAGAAATACCGATGTTGAAATTGGCGTGCCAGAATCCATGATAATTTGTTTTACTTGTTTTGCTTTTAAATTCGGATAATATTCCCGAATTAATGCCGCAACACCAGCAACATTCGGCGAAGCCATCGACGTTCCTTGCTCGTATTTGTATTTATTGTTTGGAACAGAAGCCCAAATTTTCATCCCAGGTGCAAAAATATCTACATTTTCTTTACCGTAATTCGAAAAACCAGCCACAAGATTTGATCCGTATTCCAAATTCAATGCGCCAATAGTCAACATGTTATTTGCAAATTCTGGTTGACTCCCGTCGGCATCGTTAGGAAAGTTTTTATTCTCTGCGATATCAATATCATGTCCATCGTTTCCTGCTGCATGAACAAAAAGAACGTCTTTATCCGCAGCATATTTTATAGCATCATAAACCCATTGTTTATGTGGAGAAAAACTTTTTCCGAAACTTCCGTTAATTACTTTTGCTCCATTATCTACAGCATACCGAATCGCTAAAGCAATATCTTTATCATATTCGTCACCATTTGGCACGGCACGAACCGACATTATGGCTACATTATTTGCAATTCCATCGCCACCTTTGCCATTCCCACGAACCTGAGCAATAATTCCTGCAACATGCGTTCCGTGTAGTGATTGCTCTTTATCTTTGGCATAATAAACTATATTATTACCATATTTTTTATCGCTTAAATCTTCTGGATTGTCTCCAACAATTTTTCGCCCGTCGAATTCCGTGTTTAAATTATAATTCAATTGACCATAAACATAGTCTTTATAGTTTGTCATTTCGGCGTCAAAATCTGCTTTTGTTCCGTTTGATAACACTTGAGACATGATGGCTTTTGATTGCGACAGCAATGGATCTTCGGTTTTGATGGCTTTTACTTCAACCAAAGTATAATTTTGTTTTTTTAGTAGGTTTACAATTGCTTTATCTGCGCCTAAAATCATATCGAGTTGTTGTTTTTGAGGCATTAAATCGGCTTTGCTCTTATCTAAATCTGATTTTGCATCTTTGTAGGTTTGCGAGCCATCGTCACCTTTTTTAACAATTCGAGTTGATTCTAAATTTTCGTTATTAGCATCCCCAAGAAAATTCCAACCATGGATATCATCTATATATCCGTTTTTATCGTCGTCGATTCCGTTTCCAGCAATTTCTTTTGGATTTGTCCAAATAGAACCTTTCAAATCTTCATGCTCTATGTCAACACCCGAATCTACTACTGCAACAATAACTCGAGTTGATTTTTTGCCTTTTAATAATTGCATGTATGCTTTGTCCACGCTCATTCCTGGAACAGTATCTTTTGCTAAATCTAAATGACTCCACCGTTTTAAATCTACTTCTTTTAATGCCGATACTTTTAACGGTATTTTATCAATATTAATAGGATTTGTAGAAACTATAGGTGTTATTGTTGTTTTACAACTTGCGAGAGTCATAAGTAGAATAGAACCAATATAAATTGAATTATAAATTTTCATTTGATTTTTTTTAATTTCGTACTAAATTAATTTTTTTGATTGATTTGTAATATAAATTAACGCTATTTTAAGATTTCTTCGCAGGAAAATGTCTCTTTCAGTCGGATTCCTTTTTCGGTTTGTTCCACGGTAATTATTTCGTTATGAGCGTCGTGTTCTAAAAATAAATAATAATTATTTTCTGCAGCAGCGTTTAGGAAATTCGATTTTTCGGGCATTGTTAGTAAGGGGCGCGTGTCGTAACCCATAACGTATGGCAAGGGCAAATGTCCTGCGGTTGGAATTAAATCGGCACAGAAA
>JAYUFL010000025.1:0-18461 GCA_043738745.1 Bacteroidota bacterium | reverse complement strand
GTATTTTGAAAGCCAATGAAAAAGGTAAAATCAAAATAAAAAAAATCGAAGACAATACGGCTGCCGAAGTCGAAATCCTAATTCATTTGTTTCCAGGAGTTTCGCCTGACAAAACAATCGATGCTTTGTTTGCATTTACTGCTTGCGAAACTTCAATTGCACCTTTGGGTTGCGTTATCGAAGACAATAAACCGCTTTTTGTAGGCGTTAGTCACATGTTGAAAATTTCGACCGAAAGAACTGTCGATTTACTAAAACGAGAACTCGAAATTCAGTTGAACGAACTCGAAGAACAATGGCATTTTCTATCTTTGGAACGCATTTTTATAGAAAACAGAATTTATCGTGATATTGAAGAAAAAACCACTCGCGAAGATGTAATCAAAGCCGTTGATGATGGTTTGAAACCACATATAAAACACTTAAAACGAGCCATTACCGAAGATGATATTTTGAGATTGCTTGACATTCGAATTATGCGAATTTCGAAATTTGACAGCAACAAAGCGCAGGACAAAATCGAAGCCCTCGAAGGCGATATTGAGCAAGTAAAACACGATTTAGAACATTTAATCGATTTTGCAATTGCCTATTTCACTCGATTAAAAGAAAAATATGGGAAAGGTCGTGAACGTTTGACCGAATTGCGTTCTTTCGAGAATATCGAAGCCACAAAAGTTGTTTTACGAAACACAAAATTATATGTCAATCGTGAAGAGGGTTTTGTTGGAACTGGATTAAAAAAAGACGAATATGTTTGCGAATGCTCTGATATTGATGATGTTATAGTATTTTTACGTGACGGAAATATGATGATTTGCAAAGTTGATGAAAAGAAATTTGTTGGTAAAGACATTATTCACATTGCAATTTTTGATAAATCGGATAAACGAACGATTTATAATATGATTTATCGCGACGGAAAATCGGGTCCATCATACATAAAACGATTTAACGTTACGGGAGTTACGCGTGACAAATTATACGATCTGACCAATGAGACCAAAGGTTCTCAGGTTTTGTATTTCACTCATAATCCAAATGGAGAAGCCGAAGTTATCACAATTTTGTTGCGTCAAATAGGAAGCATCAAAAAATTAAAATGGGATTTAGATTTTGCTGCAATGGCGATTAAAGGTCGTGCATCGAAAGGTAATTTGGTTACAAAATATCCTATCAAGAAAATCGAAATCAAAGAAAAAGGAATTTCGACTTTGTTGCCACGAAAAGTTTGGTTCGACGATACGGTGCAAAGATTGAATGTTGATGCACGCGGTGAATTACTTGGGGAATTTCGTCCGAATGATAAAATTTTAGTGATTTCGCAAACGGGAAAATTGAAAGTTATTACTCCGGAATTATCAACGCATTTCGATGAAGATATGGTTGTTTTGGAAAAATGGGTTCCTAACAAACCAATTTCGGCGATTTATTATGATGGCGAAAAAGAACGTTATTATGTAAAACGTTTCTTGGTTGAGGTCGAAAATAAAGAAGAAAGTTTCATTACCGAACACGAAAAATCGCAACTCGAAATTGTTGCCACAGATTATCGACCTGTTGCCGAATTGGTATTTACGAAAGTAAAAGGCGTTCAAAAAGAAAACCAAACGGTAGATCTAGAAAGTTTTATTGCTGTAAAAGGAATGAAAGCACTCGGAAATCAATTAACAACCGATAAGTTAAAGCAAGTTAATATGTTAGAACCTCTGCCTTACGAAATTCCAGTTGAAGTTGTTCCAGAAGAATTAGAAGTTGAGGGCGAAATCGATATAGAAATTGACGATATCGAACCCGATGATGACGGGCAAATTACTTTGTTTTAGAGTTATTGACAACTTCTTCTATAAATTAAAAAAACCTCAATTCTTAAGTTGAGGGTTTTTAAAATTTAAAAATTATTCTTACCCAACTAAAACCCAAGTTCCAGAGTTTAGTAAACTTTCTGCTTTTTTATATTTCATTTCTTCGGTTTGTCCATTGGCAACATTTTGAATTTTTACTGTATCGTTTCTATTTATTTTTGGTTGATCACGAACAATGGTTTCTGTAACTTGACGTTGTTGTGTTTGACCAACCTCACGACTTTCTGCTGACATGGAATCGATATTAGGGATTTCGTCTTTAGAGGTTTTATAGTTTTCTTTCTGACGTACTTGTTTGGCTTCTTGAATGTTGTTTTGTTGTGGCAAATCGCCTTTGAACAAAAACGAAATTACTTCTTTATTTACTGCATTTACCATGCCTTTGAACAATTTATAGGCTTCGATTTTGTAGATTACTAATGGGTCTTTTTGCTCATGAACGGCTAATTGAACAGATTGTTTTAACTCGTCCATTTTGCGTAAATGTTTTTTCCATGCCTCGTCTACAATAGCAAGTGTAATATTTTTTTCGAAATCTGAAATTAAATTCTGACCTTTTGAATCGTATGTTTTTTTCAAATCCGTAACGACATTCAAGGTTTTGATTCCGTCTGAAAACGGCATTACAATTCGTTCGTATTGATTGTTTTTATCTTCGTAAACACTTGCAATAATTGGCATGGATTCTCTTGCGCAACGCTCCGTTTTTTCTGCATAGAAAGTCATTGTTGCTTTATATGTTTTTCCGGTTAGTTCGATTTCGGGCATTTTGTTGAAGTCGGATTCTGAAACTGGCGATGTGATCGAAAAATAACGAATCAATTCGAATTCGAAATTTTTGAAATCGTTTCCTACTTTGTTATTCGATACAATATTTTCGCAAGTATCGTACATCATGTTGGCAATATCGAGTTTCAAACGTTCGCCATGCAATGCGTGACTTCTGCGTTTGTAGATTACCTCACGTTGTGCATTCATAACGTCATCGTATTCCAAAAGACGTTTACGTGTTCCAAAATTGTTTTCTTCGACTTTTTTCTGAGCACGTTCTATAGACTTGGTCATCATGGAATGCTGAATTACTTCGCCTTCTTTTAATCCCATTCTGTCCATTACTTTAGCCACTCTTTCTGATCCAAAAAGACGCATCAAGTTATCTTCCAAAGAAACATAAAATTGCGAACTTCCAACATCGCCTTGACGACCTGCACGCCCACGAAGTTGTCTGTCCACTCGACGTGAATCATGGCGTTCTGTTCCTACAATTGCCAATCCTCCTGCGGCTTTTACTTCTGGCGAAAGTTTAATATCGGTTCCACGACCTGCCATGTTTGTTGCAATGGTTACGACTCCTGGTTTTCCTGCCTCTTCGACAATTTGTGCTTCTTGCTTGTGCATTTTTGCATTCAAAACGTTGTGTGTTACACCACGCATTTTTAGCATTCGGCTCAACAATTCAGATATTTCTACAGATGTTGTTCCGATAAGCACTGGACGACCAGCAGCAGAAAGTTCAGATACATCCTCGATTACGGCATTGAATTTTTCGCGAGTTGTTTTGTAAATTAAATCTTCTTTATCATGACGAGACATTCCTCTATTGGTTGGAATTTCGACAACATCTAATTTATATATTTCCCAAAGTTCGCCTGCTTCGGTTACTGCAGTCCCTGTCATTCCAGCCAATTTGCTGTACATTCTGAAATAGTTTTGCAAGGTTACTGTTGCAAAAGTTTGTGTTGCTGCCTCAATGGTTACATTTTCTTTGGCTTCGATGGCTTGGTGCAATCCGTCTGAATAACGACGACCATCCATGATACGACCTGTTTGCTCATCGACAATCATAATTTTATTGTCCATGATTACATATTCAACATCTTTTTCGAAAAGTGTGTAGGCCTTCAAAAGTTGTGTTAGCGTATGAATACGTTCTGATTTGATGCTAAAATCCTGAAAAAGTTTTTCTTTTTCTTCGGCTTCAGCATCTTTTTCGAGTTTCATTTTTTCGATTCGAGCAATTTCCGTTCCAATGTCAGGAAGTACAAAAAAATTAGTATCGGCGGCATCCGACGATAAGTATTGTACTCCATTATCTGATAATTCTACCTGATTGTTTTTTTCTTCAATCACAAAATACAAAGCCTCATCGACTTTTGGCATTTCGCGATTGTTGTCTTGCATGTATTGATTTTCGGTTTTTTGAAGTAGTTGTTTGATTCCTTCTTCACTCAAAAATTTGATTAATGCTTTGTTTTTTGGTAAACTTCTATATGCACGCAACAAATTGAAACCACCATCTTTGGTGTTTCCTTCTTTGATTAAGCGTTTTGCTTCGGTTAGAAATCCGTTTGCTAATTGGCGTTGCATTGCCACTAGATTATCGATTTTTGGTTTTAGTTCTGTAAACTCATGACGATCGCCTTGAGGAACTGGACCCGAAATAATCAATGGAGTACGAGCATCGTCAATCAAAACCGAGTCAACCTCATCGACAATGGCATAATTATGTTTTCTTTGAACCAAATCTTCTGGAGAGTTTGCCATGTTATCTCTCAAATAATCAAAACCAAATTCGTTATTCGTTCCATAAGTAATATCAGCATCGTAGGCTTTTTTACGACCTTCGGAATTGGGTTGATAATTGTCAATACATTCTACTGTCATTCCGTGAAACTCAAAAAGTGGTGCTTTCCAAGTACTATCACGTTTTGCTAAATAGTCATTCACGGTTACTAAATGCACACCATTTCCTGTCAAAGCGTTTAGATACAATGGCAACGTTGCTACCAAAGTTTTACCTTCACCTGTTTGCATTTCGGCAATTTTTCCTTCGTGAAGTACAATTCCACCAATTAATTGAACATCATAGTGAATCATGTCCCAAGTAATTTCTTTTCCTGCTGCGTTCCATTTGTTTGACCAAATCGAATCGTTTCCATTAATAGTAATATACGATTTAGAGTCAGAAAGTTCTCTGTCTTTTGGAGTTGCAGTTACTGTGATGATTTGGTTTTCTTTAAAACGTTTTGCTGTTTCTTTTATAACAGAAAATGCTTCTGGAAGAATTTCTAGCAATGTTTTTTCGGAAATTTCATACGCTTCTTTTTCTAAAGCATCTATTGCAATATACAAATCCTCTCTTTTATCAATATCATCAATGGCTTCTACTTCAGTTTGCAAAGCAGTAATTTTCGCATCTTTTTCAGAACGTGCTTTTTTGATACGTTCCTTGAATTCGGCAGTTTTTGCTCTCAATTCATTGTTAGAAAGCGCAGCAATAGAACCTTCTAATACTTTTATTTTTGCAATATACGGTTGTGTTGCTTTAACATCTTTTTGAGATTTATCGCCTACAAATACTTTAATAATATTATTTATGAAACTCATTTTAAATTAATTACAAATTAAAAATTAGAAATTGCGATTTTGTTAAGCGCAACTTATTAAAAAAACTTTCCTTTTAGGAATGCAAAAATAAACAAAAAAAAAGCCTCTCGAGAGACTTTTTAGTAGTTTTAATATTTTTTTAATACTCATCCTCATTCCAAAGATAATCTTCGTCGGTTGGATAATCTGGCCAAATCTCTTCCATTGATTCGTAAATCTCTCCTTCGTCTTCAATAGATTGAAGGTTTTCTACAACTTCGAGTGGCGCACCAGCACGAATTGCGTAGTCAATAAGTTCGTCTTTGGTCGCTGGCCACGGCGCATCACTTAAATAAGATGCTAATTCTAAAGTCCAATACATCTGCTATCAATTTTAATTTTGTGCAAAAATAATTTTTTTATCGAAAAAAACAAGAACAATTCTGTTTATTTTTAAATAACTTTTGCGTTGATTCTAAAACATCTTGATTTTAAACCATAATTTAGATTGTTTTATTAAATAATTTAACTCAAATTTTGATAAAATAATTGTAATCCACATTATGACAGCAAATTCCATAAAATAAGAAGATAACCAAATACTTAAATCCAGTTTTTATAACTACATTTGCAACCCGAAACTGCAAAACAGTTGAACGGAGGAAATAAATATCAGAATTTTGTATTATGAATAATATTGTTGCCATTGTCGGAAGACCAAACGTAGGAAAGTCAACACTTTTCAATCGACTAATTCAACGTAGAGAAGCCATTGTAGATGCTGTTTCGGGTGTGACTCGCGATAGAAACTACGGAAAAAGCGAATGGAATGGAAAAGAATTTTCGGTAATTGACACTGGTGGATATATTCGAGGATCAGACGATGTGTTCGAGGGAGAAATTCGTAAACAAGTTGAATTAGCCATTGACGAAGCCGATGTTATTATTTTTGTTGTTGATGTAGAAGAGGGTATAACCCCAATGGATGATACGGTTGCCAAGTTATTGCGCAAAGTTACAAAACCTGTTTTGCTTGCTGTAAATAAAGTAGATAATTCGATGCGAGAAAAAGATGCTATCGAATTTTATAATCTTGGTTTGGGAGAATATTATACTTTTGCGAGTATTTCTGGAAGTGGAACTGGCGATTTGCTCGACGCTTTGATTGATGCTTTTCCTGTACACCCATTGCCAACCCAAGAAGAAATTGTTTTGCCCCGTTTTGCAGTTGTGGGTCGACCAAATGCAGGGAAATCGAGTTTTATAAACGCTTTGATTGGAAAAGATCGTTTTATGGTTACGGATATTGCGGGTACAACTCGTGATTCAATTGATACCAAATTTAATCAATTTGGATTTGATTTTAATTTGGTGGATACCGCAGGAATTCGCCGTAAGGCAAAAGTAAAAGAGGATTTGGAATTTTATTCAGTCATGCGTTCGGTTCGAGCAATCGAGCATGCAGATGTTTGTATTCTAATTATCGATGCTACTCGTGGTTTCGAAGGTCAAGATCAAAGCATTTTTTGGCTGGCAGAAAAAAACAGAAAAGGAGTTGTGATTTTGGTAAACAAATGGGATTTGGTAGAAAAAGATACCATGTCAACTAGAGATTACGAAGCAAAAATTCGAGAAGAATTAATGCCTTTTACCGATGTGCCGATTTTGTTTGTATCAGCAATAACCAAGCAGCGTTTGTTAAAAGCACTCGAAGCCACAGTGCAAGTTTTCGAAAACAGACAACAGCGTATTCCAACATCGAAGTTCAATGATTATATGCTAAAAGTTATTGAAGGATATCCGCCACCAGCATTGAAAGGAAAATATGTGAAAATAAAATATTGCATGCAATTGCCAACTCCAACGCCACAATTTGTGTTTTTTGCCAACTTACCACAATATGTAAAAGAAGCCTACAAACGCTTTTTAGAAAATAAAATTCGCGAAAATTGGGATTTTTCTGGAGTTCCGATTGATATTTATATTAGGGAAAAATAGTTTTAGACACAAAAAAACGTTCGCAATTTGCGAACGTCTCTTTCAATTAACCCTCTTTTATATTTTTATTTTAACATATCTGTAATTGATTTCAATTCTTTTACATCAATATTTGAATTTTTTAAAGCCGATAGAATTGATAAAACAGAAGTTGGATTCATGTCTTTTCCGAGAACTCTGATGATTCCAAAACCAGTATCGGATTTACTTCCGTAGATTACAAATTCCGAAATGTGATCGTCAGTTCCAACAAAATTAACTGATGCTCCTTCTTTTCCTGAACCAAATTTCATTAACTGTTTATAGGTTAGCGTATCTTTTAGAATCTCGTTTACTTTTACTCGTTCCGTTTCGAATTGTGGCTTATTTTTTTCGTTAATTTTAAACAACAAAACATTCATTTTATCAAACGATTTCAAAGCCTGATTTTGCCCTGCAGAAAGTTTGGTTTTATCCAAATTCAACATACTTGGCGAAACATCAATTTGAACAAAATTTTTGTTTTCTGTATTCTCAACGAAGTAGTTTTCTAATGTTGGTTTTGAGTTGCAACTTACGAGCATTATGCAAAACAGCATTACGGTATAGAAAATGGTTTTCATGACTAACGTTTTGTTTTAGATGCTTTTTTCAATTCGTCACCACCAGGCAGGTGCATTTTGTTTGTTAATGAGGATAATTCATCGAGATCAAAATTCCCTGTCAAAGACATCAAAACAGTTTGACTTTGTTTCCCTGCTCCTTCAATAAACATGAATAATTCTTTGATTTGTGAGTCTGTTGCGCCCGATTTTACATAAATTTTTACGTTTCGTCCGTTGTCGTTTACACGCATTAATTCCTCAAGATTTGTGGTTTTTAGAAAACTTTCTGTGGCAGTTTTCATATCTAAAGCCGTTTTTGCATTGCTTGTTACAAAAACTTTCAAATTGTCTAATTTTTTGATAAGCGAAATGTATTGTTGCGCCTCTTTGTCCGATGAATCCATTTTGACTTTACTCATCAAATCGAACATTTTATTGTTTACAACAATTGAGGTTACGTTGTCTTGTCCGTCGAACTTGTCGAGGAATGTTTGTGCAAAAAAAGTATTCGATACTAATGCAATTGCTAATGTAATTATGATTTTTTTCATGATTTCTAATTTTTTATTTAATGAAAATTTTATTTTTTGTTACTTCAAATTCTTTAATATAGGATACACTTTCTATTCCAACATTTACATTTTGTGACAACATTTCTAATGCTTTTTGAGTTTCCTGAAATGCAATTTCTGGAGTTTTAAACGTTCCTAATCCTTGTTTGGTTTCTGATTGTTGATTATTTAATGTATAAAACGTTACAACTCCAATCAAAACCAAAAAAGAGGCCGCAATTGATAACCACATTACTTTTAAGTTTTTAGTTTTTAGTGGGATTTTCTGCGTGAATTTTTGTTGTTTTGATTGCGAATAATACTCAAAAACAGGTTTGTAATGTTCCAAATGCTGCGCAACATTTGTAGAAGAAAAGTAATTCGTCAATTCTTTTTCTTCGGCAATACTGGTTTGTCCATCGAAATATTTTTCTAATAATTGTTCTATATTATTGTATTCCATAATTGTGCTTTTTGGTAATATATTCTCGTATTGTTTTTCTAACTCTTGATAATGCAACTCGAACTGCTGTTTCGTTCATTTCTAAAATTTTTGCAATTTCTTCAAATTCATATCCTTCTACATCTCGCATCTGAATAATTAGTTTTTGTTGTTCTGGCAATTGATTGATTATTTTTTCGACCCATTTGAGACTATCAACATCTTCCATTTTTTGTTGCAAACTTGGTTCCCTATCAGTATAATTATCATGAACAATTTTTAGATTTGTGGCTCGCTTCGATTTCAATTGATCTAAACAAAAATTTTTTGTCATAGTCATTGCAAAGGCTTCGACACTGTTGTATTTTTCAAGGTTTTCATTATTTGTCCACAATCGTACTATAATTTCTTGGGTTGCGTCTTCAGCCTCTTCAGTACTTACTAACAATCTTTTTGCCAATCGAAATAATTTGTCCTTAAAAGGATTTATTATTGATATAAATTCGTTTTGGTTCATACTTAAACGGTTGGTTATAGTCAAGACGAGACAGAATTATTTTTGTTACAAATTAAAACATAATTACTGAAAATTAATATTATATTTGAAATTTGTTAGATATTTTTTAGAATTATAAATCATTTAAAAATAATAATTATGAATAGAAAAGATTTTTTTGCAAAAGTAGGTTTTGGTGCTGCTTTGTTTTTAGTTCCTGCATGTATTGTGGGTTTAGAAACCAGTTGTAGTAAAGATAGTACAACGAATTCGACTCCAGTCCAAACTCCAAGTACAACTCCAACTGGAGTCGATTTTACATTGGATGTTTCTCAAGGCAATTTGGCTGTAAATGGAGGTTTTCTAGTTAATAATGGTATTGTAGTTGCCAGAACTACTACAGGAACATTCTTGGCAGTTTCGTCTGCTTGTACACATCAAGGCACACAAGTAGGCTATGTTTCGAGTAGCAATAGTTTTCATTGTCCCAATCATGGAGCCAATTTCAGTAGCACAGGAGCGGTTACTAATGGGCCAGCAACTAGCAATCTTACCCAATACAAAACTACATTAACAGGTACTTTTTTGAGAGTTTTTTCGTAATAATTTTTAAAGTTTTTCCTTTAAATATTTTCCAGTAATCGATTTTTTGTTTTTGGCAACTTCTTCGGGAGTGCCAAAAGCCAGAATTTGTCCACCATTTTCGCCACCTTCTGGACCAAGATCAATCACCCAATCGGCACATTTTATCATGTCGAGATTGTGTTCGATAACAATTATAGAATGTCCTTTTTCGATTAAAGCATCAAACGAAGCCAATAATTTTTTGATGTCGTGAAAATGTAAGCCTGTTGTTGGTTCGTCGAAAACAAACAATGCTTTTTCTTTTGTCGTCCCTTTTACCAAGAACGATGCGAGCTTAATTCGTTGCGCTTCGCCACCCGAAAGTGTCGATGAAGATTGCCCTAATTGTACATATCCTAATCCAACATCTTGCAAAGGTTGCAATTTCTGAACAATTTTTGTTTGGTTATTATCTTTAAAAAACGCCAAAGCATCGTCAACAGTAGATGTTAACAATTCGTAAATATTTTTTCCCGCAAACGAAATTTCTAAAACTTCTTTCTGAAAACGTTTGCCGTTACACGCATCGCAAGGCAAGGAAACATCGGCCATAAAAACCATTTCTACGTTTATAGAACCTTCGCCTTTACAAACTTCGCAGCGACCAGCATCGACATTAAACGAAAAATGTTTGGCTTGATACCCTCGAATTTTCGACAATTTTTCTTTGGCATATAATTCTCGAATATCGTCATAAGCCTTGATGTAAGTTACAGGATTCGAACGAGAACTTCGACCAATCGGGTTTTGATCTACATACTCAATATGCTGAATTTTATGATAATAACCTTGCATATCAGTAAATTGTCCTGCTTTTTCGCCAACGCCATCAATCTTTTTTTGCATCGCTGGAAACAATATTTTTTTTACCAATGTACTTTTTCCTGAACCCGAAACTCCAGTAATTACGGTCAAAACTTCAAGTGGGAATTTAACATCAACATTTTGCAAATTGTTTTCTCTTGCGCCCAGAATTTCAACATATTGTTTCCAAGAACGTCGTTTTTTAGGCGTTGCAATTTCCATTTTTCCATTCAAATATTGCGCCGTCAACGAGTCCGATTTTAGAATTTCTGCGAAAGTGCCTTGAGCGACCAATTCGCCACCAAAAGTTCCTGCTTCTGGACCAATATCGATAATCATATCGGCTTGTTTCATAATATCTTCATCGTGTTCGACAACAATAACTGTGTTGCCCAAGTCACGCAAAGCAATAAGAACTTTTATTAGTTTTTCGGTGTCTTTTGGATGTAAACCAATGCTTGGTTCATCGAGAATGTACATCGAACCAACTAAAGAACTTCCAAGCGATGTTGCCAAATTGATACGTTGTGATTCGCCACCAGAAAGCGTAGCAGAATTTCGATTTAATGTTAAATAATCCAAACCTACTTCACTCAAAAATGCCAATCTGTTTTTTATTTCGATTAATAATCGTTTGGCAACAACTGCATCATAATCAGATAATTTTAAATTTTCAAAAAATGGAATCAATTTTTTTATTGGTAAATCGACCAAATCAGAAACTGTTTTTTCGTCGATTTTAATATATGATGCTTCGATTCGTAACCGTTTTCCTTTACAGGAATGACATTTGGTTTTACCACGATATCGAGAAAGCATGACCCGATTTTGAATTTTATAATTTTTGGCTTCTAAATCTTTAAAGAAATCATTCAACCCTTGAAAAAGCAAATTTCCTGTCCAAACTAAATCTTTTTGAGCATCGGTCAATTCGAAATAAGGTTTATGAATTGGAAAATCGAATTTGTAGGCGTTGTTGACCAATTCGTCGCGATACCAACCCATACTTTCGCCACGCCAAGGGAAAATGGCGTTTTCGAAAATGGATAATGCGGTATTTGGAATAACTAATTCTTCGTCAATTCCGATTACGTTTCCATAACCATCGCAAGTTGGACAAGCACCGTAAGGATTATTGAAACTAAATAAATGTACGTTTGGTTCAGGAAAATTTATGCCATCTAATTCAAATTTATTGCTGTACGGAAAGCGTTTATTATCATTCAAATCTTGTAGAAAACATTCGCCTTTGCCTTCGAAAAAAGCAGTTTGAACCGCATCTGACAAACGATTATAAAAATCTTCGGAAGTTTCATCATGAATAGGAACAACAATCCTATCTATAATAAGTAGAATTTCAGATTTTTTCTTTTTTGTCCCACTGAGCGCAGTCGAAGTGTTTTTAATAGATTCTTCATCAAGTCGAATCATTTCGTTATCGACCAAAATTCTCGCAAAACCTTGTTGTAAAAGCACTTTTAGTTTATCTTCGAGTTTACGACCTTCTTCGAGAATAATTGGCGAAAGCAACAACCATTTACTTCCAATATCGAAAGTTTTTACATTGGTTACAACATCGGTAACGGTATCTTTTTTGACTTCTTTTCCGGAAACTGGCGAAAATGTTTTACCAATTCTTGCGAAGAGTAATTTTAAATAATCATAAATTTCGGTTGAAGTTCCGACAGTAGAACGAGCGTTGGTAGTATTTACTTTTTGCTCGATTGCAATTGCTGGAGCGATACCTTTTATGTATTCAACTTTTGGCTTGTCTAATCGTCCCAAGAATTGACGAGCATAACTTGATAAACTTTCGACATACCTGCGTTGTCCTTCGGCATATAAAGTGTCAAATGCCAAAGATGATTTTCCAGAACCCGAAAGTCCAGTTATTACAACCAATTTGTTTCTTGGAATGGCGACATCAAGATTCTTCAAGTTGTGAATCTGTGCACCTTTAATGATTATGTTTTTTTTGGGTTCGAGTTTAGAAATATCTTGATGAATCATAGCAGAATTTGAATATTTGCAAAGATAATCAATTTGATATTGAATCTATAGACTGAGTAGTGAGGTTTTTTTAAATTATGAATATGTAATTAAAAAAAAACAGGTCTATTCCCAAATTATTAATAACTCAAATCTCCAAGATAATAATCGTCGCCTAGATAGAATGTTAATCCACTACTTTTTCGTAATGTTGCTCCTTTTAAGTGTATTTGATGTATAAATTGTGGACCATTTGTTACCGTTGTAACTTCAATCGAACCAATTATATTACTAGTACCTGCATCGGCATTCCATTGCTCTAAAAATGTAGGAACTGTTGGCGGAATTACAGCACAAAAGAAATCGATCGGGAGTGTTGCATTATAAATTTTATAAGAAATAATATTAATTGCATTTCCAATTAAACCCGTTCTGATTGCAGGAGTGACGGTGTTTATAATTAAATTTGGGTCAATATTATTAATAACGATGGCTTCGCTACCATATCGACCATACACAGTATTTGTCATTCCAGAGGAACATCTAGTTAATGCTATAGGGGTTCCAAAAGGAAATGTTAGCGTTGTACTTGTGGCAAAATTTCCAAAAACAAAATTACTATATACTTGGCTTCCGCTTGGTTTTTGAAAAGTTACATTTTTGAAAACTATAAAATGATTATACCCTACAATTCTAGTAGCATTGGTTACTATATCGGTAGTTATTTGCGCTGTAGTGGTAACTTCCATAGTACCACCAATTGCGTTCCATTCTTCGACTACACTTGGGTATGCTTGCGGGGGCGTTACACAAAAACTATTACCTGTCGGCACACCATTATAGTTACGATAAATTACTTTCGCAGTAGTACCAATTGCAATGGATCTTGGAACACCAACGGCAGTAATTTCATTCTTAAATGCAGCTGTTAAATCTGTTTTTATAATTAAAGACTCGTTTCCTTTTATTTTATATACAAGATCACTGCAAGTAGAGGATGCTACAACACTTTCAAAACTTATATTTTGAACCTCAACATCGCCATCATTACAACCATTTAGTAACAAAACGAATGCCAATAAACCCAATATTTTTTTCATTATAAAATAATTTTATAGCAAAAATAGGATTTTAATTTTATAAGCCAAAAAATTTGTTTTTCATTAACATATCTAAATCGTACCTTTGTATCGATGAAAAAAGTTTATTTAGATAATGCAGCTACTACACAAATACGTCCAGAGGTCATAAGCGTGATTTCGAAAACTATGATCGAAAACTACGGAAATCCATCATCTAGTCACAACTTTGGTAGAGGGGCAAAAAACATTTTAGAAATTTGTCGCAGATCCATTTCAAAATTACTGCAGGTTTCTTCCCCTGAAATAGTTTTTATTTCTGGCGGTACCGAGGGCAATAATTGGATTATTGGTAGCGCTGTTCGGGATTTAAAGATAAAAAGAATTATTACCAGCAAAATAGAGCATCATGCTGTTTTGTATTGCATAGAAAAGAATCAAAAAGAATATAATATTGAAGTTGATTATGTAAAAATATTACCAAATGGAAAAATAGATTTAACAAATTTAGTCGAATTACTTTCGACGAATGTTCCAACATTGGTTTCGCTTATGCATGTCAACAACGAAACAGGAGTTACATTAGATTTAGAAAAAGTTGCCTTGATTTGTAAACAATATAAGGCACTTTTTCATTCCGATACGGTTCAATCTATGGGTAAATTTAATTATAATTTGCAAGAAGTTGCTGTTGATTTTTTAGTTTCTAGCGCTCACAAATTTCATGGGCCAAAAGGTGTTGGTTTTGCATTTGTTCGTAAAGGAATTTTACTTAATCCAATGATAGTAGGAGGAGAGCAAGAAAAAGGCTTAAGAGCAGGAACCGAAAGTTTACATAATATTGTTGGAATGACAAATGCGTTAGAAATTTCGTTCGAAAATTTAGAGATAGAAAAACAATACGTTTTGGATTTAAAAAATTATTGTTTGGAACAGTTATCGATTTATTTTCCCGAAATTAAAATTAATGGAACAGAAACTTTCCATACAATTTTAAATATTTTATTACCAATTTCGGAACAAAAATCAACAATGCTTTTATTTAATTTGGACATGCAAGGAATCGCAGTTTCTCGAGGAAGTGCTTGTCAATCAGGCAGTAGTAAACCATCGCATGTTTTAACAGAAATGCTTTCGGTTGAGGATTTAAAAAAACCAAGTTTACGAATTTCCTTCAGTCATTTTAATACAAAAAGCGATATTGACTATTTGGTCGAGGTCTTAAAAAAGCAATAATCCAAGATTCAAAACAATGAAACATCATCATTCTAACAATATATTATTAAATTTAGGTATCGAAAACCTAAACGAAATGCAAAATGTAGCCCAAGAAACTATCCTGAATGATGCTAATATATTATTGCTCTCACCAACGGGTTCGGGTAAAACACTTGCTTTTTTGTTACCAATCTTCGAAATGTTACAACCCGAAATTTCAGATGTACAATGTCTAATATTAGTTCCTTCTAGAGAGTTAGGATTGCAAATCGAACAAGTTTGGAAAAAAATGGGAACCAGTTACAAAGTAAATATTTGTTATGGAGGACATTCAATTGAAACCGAAATTAAAAATTTGAGTAATCCACCGGCAGTCCTTATTGGAACTCCGGGACGGATTGCCGATCATCTCGAAAGAGGAACATTTGGAGTCGATAAAATTCAAACTTTAGTTCTGGACGAATTTGACAAATCTTTACAACTCGGTTTTCACGAGCAAATGTCGTTTACTATCGGTAAATTAACAAAACTTAATAAACGCATTTTAGTATCTGCAACATCGGATATAGAAATCCCTAAATATACCCGAGTTCTAAATCCAACTGTTTTAGACTTTATTCCAACCTTAGAAGAAAAATCCAATTTAGATTTAAAATTAATTATATCCAAACAAAAAGACAAAATCGATAGTTTATTCGAATTAATTTGTCATCTAAAATCGGATGCTTCAATAGTTTTTTGTAACCATCGAGATGCCGCAGAGCGCATTAGCGACACGCTCAACGAAAGAGGAGTTTATGCTACTTATTATCATGGAGGTATGGATCAAGACGAGAGAGAAAGGGCTTTAACTCAATTTCGGAACGGAAGTGTAACGAATCTTATCACAACAGACCTTGCGGCTCGTGGGCTGGATATTCCAGAAATGAAGCACGTAATTCATTATCACTTACCTTCGAAAGAAGACGAGTTTACACACCGAAACGGACGAACGGCTCGAATGCTTTCGTCTGGAACTGCTTATATTTTATTGCATGATAGCGAAAAAAAATTAGACTATATTGATTATAAAACAACTCTCCTGAATATAGAGAGTAAAATAGAATTACCAAAACCGCCCAAGTTTCAAACCATTTATATTAGTGGAGGCAAAAAAAATAAACTCAACAAAATTGATATTGTAGGTTTCTTTTCTCAAAAAGGAAAACTCGAAAAAGCAGATTTAGGATTAATTGAAGTAAAAGATTTTATATCTTTTGCAGCCGTTAACTCAAAAAAAATAAACGATTTATTGCACAATATTCGAGATCAAAAAATGAAAGGTAAAAAATTTAAAATAGAAGTGGCTCGAAAAGTTGTAAAAAAAGATATTTAGTTGCAATTACATAGGTTGTAGTAGTATCTTTTTTGTGATTTTAAAAAATTTCACAAGGAATAAAATAAAAAACCTTGTGAAATTTTATAATTATATTTTTTGAATTAAATAGATTTAAAATAACTAAAATCGTGATTGTTTTCTATTTTTAATAAAGTTTCATAAATTAATTTAATAACATTTTCTACATCATCACGGTGCACCATTTCTACAGTTGTGTGCATGTAACGTAAGGGCAACGAAATTAATGCAGATGCCACGCCACCATTACTGTAAGCAAACGCATCGGTATCAGTTCCAGTTGACCGAGATGATGCCTGACGTTGAAACGGAATTTTATTATGTTGAGCAGTTTCGATAATTAAGTCTCGCAAATTGGTCTGAACTGCTGGTGCATAGGCAACTACGGGACCTTTGCCGATCTGGGTATCACCTTCTGTTTTAGATTCAATCATTGGTGTTGATGTATCATGACATACATCGGTGACAATAGCAATATTTGGTTTGATATTTTGTGCAATCATTTCGGCACCACGAAGACCAATTTCTTCTTGAACTGAGTTGACAATGTAGAGTCCAAAAGGCAATTTGACTTTGTTTTCTTTTAATAGTCGTGCAACTTCGGCAATCATAAACCCGCCCATTCTATTATCGATGGCTCGGCAAACAAATTTATTTTCGTTAAGAATCATAAATTCGTCTGGATATGTAATCATGCAGCCCACATAAATACCCAATTTTTCAATCTCTTCTTTAGTACTGCAGCCACAATCAATAAAAATATTACTTATTTTCGGCGGCGTTTCTTTTCCTTTTCGAGTATGTATTGCTGGCCAACCAAAAACGCCTTTCACAATTCCGCTTTTTGTATGAATATTTACTCGTTTCGAAGGTGCAATCTGGTGGTCTGATCCCCCGTTTCTAATAACATAAATCAATCCTTCGTCGGTTATGTAATTTACATACCACGAAATTTCGTCTGCGTGACCTTCAATGACTACTCTAAATTTCGCATCTGGATTTATAATTCCAACTGCGGTTCCGTAAGTATCAGTCATAAAAATATCAACATACGGTTTCAAATAGTTCATCCATAATTTTTGTCCAGAAACCTCAAAACCTGTAGGGGAGGCATTGTTTAAATAGGTTTCAAGAAATTCTAAAGATGGTTTTTTTAGTATTGTTTTAGTGCTCATAAAAATATTTTTTACAAATTTATAAAAATGGCATTAGAGTTGTATATATAATGTATAATTTTGAACCAAAATAAATTATTAAAATGAAGTTTTTTAAATTTTTCGTATTCCTGTACATAATAACAGTTTCAGCAAATGCACAAATTACTGTTAAAGATACTACAAAAATGGGTTATCAACTCAAAGAAAATGATAGTATATTAAGTGAACCCATAATGCTTCAGGAAGTAGTAATAAGTAAAGAAAAATTAGATCCCGAAGCAAAAAAACAATTTCTAATACTTCAAAACCGAGTATGGAAAGTCTATCCATACGCAAAAATAGCAGCCGATAGGTTAACAGAACTCAATAAAAATATGGTTAGCTTGCAAACCACCAGAGAAAAAAAGAAATATCAAAAAATTGTAGAAAACTATCTCGAAAACGAATTTACAGAGCAACTCAAAAAATTATCTCGCAAGCAAGGTCAAATTCTCGTAAAACTTATTCATCGCCAAACAGGCTACTCTACATACGAATTGATTAAAGATTATAAAAGTGGTTGGAAAGCCTTTTGGTCCAACAATACAGCAAGTTTATTCGATATAAACCTTAAAGCAAAATATAATCCATCGGAAAACAATGAAGATTATTTAATCGAAACTATTCTTAGTAGAGCCTTTTCTAACGGACGATTACAGCAACAATCATCAGTAAACCCAGTCGATTACGATTCTCTTTCAGAAATTTGGCAAACTAAAGCACAAAAGCAGAATCGATAATACAACATCTTTTCTGTTTTTTCTTCTTGGCTTACCCCTTCGTAAAAAACTCTGGGGGGTCATGCTCTACACTACAATCCACTCAAAAAGCATGGGATTTCCATTACGACCCT
>JAYUFL010000024.1:0-42707 GCA_043738745.1 Bacteroidota bacterium | reverse complement strand
CATTTTTCTTCTAATAATTGTTTCAACATTTTTTGAGCATCAGCAAAAACGATTGTGGCTTGTTCGCCAACAACCTCATCTGTCAAAATCGCAGGATACTTTCCAAACAATTCCCACGATTGAAAAAATGGTGTCCAATCGATAAAATCTACTAATTCTTTTAAATCTACTTCGATACTTTTTGTACCAATAAAATTTGGTTTTACTGGTTTATAATTTTCCCAATCTAGTTTTAATTTATTTTTTCTTGCTTCTTCAATCGATAAAAAATTTTTATCACGACTTCTACTCAAATATCCTTCTCGAAGTTTGTCATATTCCAAACGAATGTTGTTTTTATATTCGATATTAGTGTCTTTTTGCATCAAATTACTTGCTCCAGCGACGGCTTTGGATGCATCAGTAGTATGTAAAACCGTAAATGGATATTCGGGCGCAATTTTCACTGCCGTGTGCGCTCGTGAGGTTGTTGCTCCACCAACCATAAGCGGAATTGTCATTTTATTTCGAGCCATTTCTTTGGCTAAATAAACCATTTCGTCAAGCGAGGGTGTAATTAATCCGCTTAAAGCGATAATGTCAACGTTGTGTTTTATGGCTTCGGCGATTATTTTCTCTGGCGGCACCATAACGCCTAAATCTATCATTTCGAAGTTGTTACAAGACATAACAACAGAAACAATATTTTTTCCGATATCGTGAACATCGCCTTTTACTGTTGCAATCAATATTTTTCCAGCCGATGCCGATTTGCCAATTTTTTCTGCTTCTATATAAGGTAAAAGATAGGCCACGGCTTTTTTCATTACTCTTGCAGACTTGACAACTTGAGGCAAAAACATTTTTCCTGAGCCAAATAAATCCCCAACAACCGACATTCCCGCCATTAAATGCGTTTCGATAACATCAATTGCTTTGTCAGAACCTTGTCGTGCATCTTCAACGTCTTCCTCTATAAATTCATCAATTCCTTTTACTAACGAATGAATTAATCGCTCTTGAAAACTTTCATTTCTCCATTCTTGAATCGCTTTTTCATTGGTTTTGAAATCTCCTTTAAAACTTTCGGCTAAATCTAAAAGTCTTTCTGTGGCATCTTCCCTCCTATTTAAAAGAACATCTTCGACGTGTTCAAGTAAAATTTTATCTATTTCATCATAAATTTCTAACATTTCTGGATTTACAATTCCCATTGTCATACCATTTTGAATGGCATGGTACAAAAATGCCGAATGCATGGCTTCACGCACTTTGTCGTTGCCACGAAATGAGAAAGAAACATTGCTCACACCGCCAGAAATATTGGCATAAGGCAAGTTTTCACGAATCCATTTTGTGGCTCGAAAGAAATCCAAAGCGTTTAATTTATGCTCGTCCATTCCGGTTGCAACTGGAAAAATATTTGGATCGAAAATTATGTCTTGGGGTGGAAACTTGACTACATCAACCAAAATATCGTAACTTCTTTTGCAAATTTCTATGCGTCGTTCATAATTATCGGCTTGACCTTTTTCATCAAATGCCATAACTATTACTGCAGCACCATAGCGTTTGACCAATTTGGCATGATGAATAAATTGTGCTTCGCCTTCTTTTAATGAAATAGAATTCACAACCGATTTACCTTGAACGACTTTTAACCCTGCTTCGATAATTTCCCATTTGGAACTGTCAATCATTATCGGAACACGAGAAATATCAGGTTCAGACGCAATAAGATTTAGAAATTTGGTCATGGCATAAACGCCATCTAACATTCCTTCGTCCATATTAATGTCGATGATTTGTGCGCCGCCTTCGACCTGATCTCGGGCTACAGAAAGGGCTTCGTCGTACTTTTCTTCTTTTATTAATCGAAGGAATTTTCGTGAACCAGTTACATTTGTGCGCTCACCAACGTTTACGAAAATAGATTCTTCGGAAACAAAAAGTGGTTCTAAACCAGATAGTTGTAAACTTATTTTATTTGTTCTTGACATTTATTTTTAATTCTGACCCTGTCAGGGTTTTGAACACTGATAGGGTGGTATTTAATTTCTCGTTTTAAATTCGGATGCAACTTCGGCAATTAATTTTATGTGTTCTGGAGTTGTGCCACAACAACCACCAATGATATTAACTAAATTATCTTGCAAATATTCTCTAATTAAGGCTTGCATTTCCTCGGGTGTTTGGTCATATTGTCCGAATGCATTTGGCAATCCAGCGTTTGGATGTGCCGAAATATTTAGTGATGTATTTCGAGATAATCTTTTCAAATAAGGTTTTAATTGGTCGGCACCCAATGCGCAATTGAAACCAATGCTTAACAAATTGATATGCTGAATAGAAATTAAGAATGCTTCGACGGTTTGTCCAGAAAGTGTTCGCCCAGAAGCATCGGTAATTGTGCCAGAAACCATCACTGGAATATCGATATTTCGTTCTTCTTTTACTTCTTCGATGGCGAAAAGTGCAGCTTTGGCATTTAAAGTGTCGAAAATGGTTTCTACTAACAACACATCGCAACCACCGTCGATTAATGCTTCGGTTTGTTGTTTATAGGCAATGCGTAAATCGTCGAAAGTTACTGCTCGAAATCCTGGATCGTTTACATCGGGCGACATTGATGCAGTTCGGTTTGTTGGACCAATTGCTCCAGCTACGAATCGTGGTTTGTCGGTAAATTCGTCGGCAACTTGACGGGCGATTTTGGCAGATTCGAAGTTGAGTTCGTAAACCAAATCTTCGAGATAATAATCTGCCATTCCGATTGTTGTTCCCGAAAAAGTGTTGGTTTCGACAATATCGGCTCCGGCTTGGAAATATTTTCGATGTACTTCCTTTACTGCTTCTGGTTGGGTTATGGAGAGTAAATCGTTGTTTCCTTTTAATGGATGAGCGAAATTTTTGAAGCGTTCGCCCCGAAAATCTTCTTCGGAGAAGTTGTGTCGTTGCAACATGGTTCCCATTGCTCCGTCAAGGACTAGGATTCTGTTTTTTATTTCTTGTTTAATTTTTGGCATCTTTTTTTAAAATATAGAGAATTAGTCCCGACGATTCTGGATATAGGTTTTGGATTGACTCTAAAGTTGATTTCATAACTTATGCCCTAGCCCTGATAGAAGTGAAAATCCTTTTTTTGGCGATTTTTCTTCGCCGAAAAAAGATTGTAACGAATAGCAGGAACAGCTCCAGAAAAAATCCGATGCGTTTTAAAAATAGTATATGTTATGTTGAAAGTTGAGAGTGATTTCTCTGGGTTATCTGTTTCGAAACACTGAAACAAGTTCAGCATAAAGAATAGAATGTAGCACCTTCTTTACTGGAAAGGGTTGCTAAGCCGTCGTTGGGTCTAATCCCTCGGGCTTTCGTGATAACAAACAATAATTTTAAGAACAATACAAAGTAAGTGAATTGAAACTTAAAAAACAAAAAAACTGATTTTTTTGTTAGATAAATTATTAAATTAAAAAAGCCCTGCTATGCAGGGCTTTTAAATAAACTAGAAATTAATTTCTAATTATTTTTTTACAGCAGCAGCAGCAGCATCAGCTCCTTTAGCAGCAGCATCTTTTACAGCAGTTGCAGCAGCATCAGTTGTAGCAGCAGCTTCTACTGGAGCAGCAACAGCAGCAGAATCAGTAGCAACCGCTTCTACTGGAGCCTCAACAGCAGCATCAGCAGCAGGAGCCTCTTCAGTTTTTTTACAAGATACTACAGTTAATGTAGCGATAACAGCTAGGCTTAAAAATAAATTTTTCATTTTTTTAAATATAAAAGGTTAATTATTAATTCGAAGCAAAGATATATTTTTTTTTAACATTATGAAATATTTATGAAAAAATATCATTTACAACTTTTAAATACATACCAACTACCGTGCCAAATTTTTTAAATTGCAAAAAAGTTTGAATTATTTTTAAACAGCACAGCAAGGATTAAAACAAATATAATGTTTAAATAACCTTTATATAAAGTTGATGTTAGAACTTTGAAAAAACTTTATTTTGAAAAAAAGAAAATTAGAGGTTGCAGTTATTTCTGATGTCCATCTAGGAACTTTTGGTTGTCACGCCAAGGAATTATGCCAATATTTATCATCAATAAAACCAAAAATATTGATTTTGAATGGCGATATTATCGATATTTGGCAATTCAGAAAATCTTATTTTCCTTCGAGCCATCTTAAAGTGATAAAAAAAATAATTTCGATGAGTACCAAAGGCACAAAAATTTATTATTTGACTGGAAACCATGACGAATTTCTTAGAAAATTTACAGATTTGCATATTGGTAATCTAAATTTAGTAGATAAATTGGTACTCGAATTAGACAATAAAAAAGCTTGGATTTTTCATGGCGATATTTTTGACGCCTCTATAAATCATGCAAAATGGTTGGCGAAATTGGGCGGTTGGGGTTACGATTTTTTGATTTTGATTAACAGATTTCTTAATTGGATATTAAGCAAAATGAATAAAGAACCTTATTCGTTATCAAAAAAAATAAAAAATAATGTAAAATCGGCAGTTAAATTTATAACCAATTTCGAAAATATTTGTACCGATTTAGCAATCGAAAAAAAATATGATTATGTAATTTGTGGTCATATTCACGAGCCAAAGATAGAATTTATTGAAACTACAAAAGGAAAAACCATATATTTAAATTCTGGAGATTGGATAGAAAACCTAACATCGCTAGAATATAACAACAAAAAATGGAAAATTCATAAATACAATCCCGAAGATTATATTTCTCAGGACGAGGAACTTGAATTTGAATACGAAAACAAATTGGCAGAACAATTTATGACAATTTTGAAATAATTTTTTTAATGATAAAAAACATATTAGTTGCCCCACTAAATTGGGGTTTAGGACATTCTACTCGTTGTATTCCAATAATTCGAGCATTGTTAGAACAAAATTTTAATCCAATTTTGGCATCAGATGGAGTTGCTTTGGAAATGTTACGAAAAGAATTTCCAACATTAAAAACGCTAGAATTGCCATCATATCAAATAGAATACGCAAAAAATGGTAAGAATTTTAAATGGAAAATGTTCAAAAATAGTCCAAAAATGATTTCGGCAATTCTCGAAGAAAAGAAAATTGTTAAAAATTGGGTTGCCGAATATAATTTATCTGGAATAATATCAGACAATCGTTTGGGCGTTCGCAGCAAGAAAATTCCGTCGGTATTTATAACGCATCAATTGAACGTTTTGACGGGAAATACCTCATGGATTACATCAAAATTACATCAAAATATAATTAGAAAATTTCAAGAATGTTGGATTCCAGATTTCAAAGAAAAACCAAATTTGACTGGTAAATTGGGGCATTTGAAAGATTCTGATTTGAATTTGAAATATATTGGTCCATTGTCCAGATTAGAAAAAAAAGAATTACCAACCAAATACAATCTGATGGTAATACTTTCTGGTCCAGAACCTCAACGTACAATGTTGGAGGAAAATTTGAAAATAGAAATTGCAAAATTCAAAGGAAATGTAATTTTTATAAAAGGAATTATTCAAAAACATCAAATAGTTGAACAAATTGGCAATGTAACTTTCCTAAATTTTATGAATTCTTCAGAACTCGAAACCACATTCAACCAAAGTGAAATGGTGCTTTGCCGCTCGGGTTATACAACAATTATGGATTTGGCAAAATTAGGCAAAAAAGCATTTTTTATTCCAACTCCAGGACAATTCGAACAAGAATATTTAGCGAAAAAACTCAAACAAAAAGGTTTGTTTCCTTATATAAATCAAGATAAATTTCGGGTAAGAAATTTGTTAGAAATCGATATGTACAAAGGTGTACAAACTCCTGAAAATAATATTAATTGGCGTGAATTATTTGATATTTTTACTCAATCTTAGTCTTTTCATGCTTGATTGTTTTCGAATTTATCACAAAATAAACCGATTCGGCAATGTTGGTACAATGTTCGCCAATACGTTCTAAATGTTTGAGAGCCAATATTAAATTAGTCCCAGAACCGACAGATTTTGGGTTTTCTTTCATTTCAGAAATAATATTTTCAATCACTTTTTCGCACTCGACTCTTATGTTTTTATTCAATGCAAAAATTTCTCCAATGGTTTTTTCGGTTTGAGTTTCGAAACATTCGTTGGTTTTTTCTGTAATTGTAATAACGTCTTTAGTAATAATTTCGACATTGAATTTTACGACTAAATCGTATTTTTCTTTAACGTTCTTTGAGTTTTTTATTACACTAATCGCCAAATCGCCAATGCGTTCAATTTCGCTAGAAATTTGCATCGCCGACATTATAAATCTCAAATCCGATGCTACTGGTTGTTGCAAAGCAAAAACATTTTGACAAATTTCGTCGATTTTTACATCGAGTTTGTCAATTTTACTTTCCGTTTTTTTTATACTTTTTTCTGCAATGTTCGGATCAGAAAGCAACGACTTCATTGCCTCAACAATCTGATTTTCTGATAGAATACCAATTTTTATAATTGCTGTTTTTAGTTTTGCTAATTCTATTTCTAATAATGATGCCATTTTTTTTAATTTAAAGTTTAGAAGTTTAGAAAGTTTAGAAAGTTTAGAAAGTTTAAAAAGTTTAATATCGTCATACTAAACTTTTAAACTCATAACCTTTAAACCTTTTTTAACCAAATCTTCCTGTAATATAATCTTCGGTTTGTTTTTTACTTGGTTTTGTAAAAATAGATTTTGTTTTGTCCATTTCTATCAATTCTCCAAGATAGAAAAACGCAGTATAATCACTTGTTCGCGCTGCTTGTTGCATATTGTGCGTTACAATAATTATCGTGTATTGTTCTTTTAATTGATGTACCAATTCCTCTATTTTTGAAGTCGAAATTGGGTCTAATGCACTCGCTGGTTCGTCCATTAATACAATATCTGGACTTACCGCCAATGTTCTTGCAATGCACAAACGTTGTTGTTGCCCACCCGATAATCCCATTGCTGAGTCGCCCAAACGGTCTTTAACTTCGTCCCAAATTGCTGCTTGTCGCAAGGAAGTTTCTACGATTTCGTCGAGTTGTGTTTTGTCTTTTATTCCGTTTATTTTTGGACCATAGGCAATATTCTCGTAAATCGATTTCGGAAACGGATTCGATTTCTGGAAAACCATACCGATTTTTTTACGAATATTTACTACATCGACGTCTTTATCATAAATATTTACGCCTTCGACCAACATTTCTCCAGTGATTTTGACACTCGGAATCAAGTCATTCATTCGATTGATACTTCGCAAAAAAGTTGATTTTCCGCAACCCGAAGGCCCAATCAAAGCCGTAACTTTATTACGAGGAATTTGCATCGAAATGTCTTTTAATGCTTGTTTTTCTCCGTAGTATAATGATAAATTATTAACTTCTATTTTGATATCTTTCATAGATATTTTATTTTATTTCTTGCAGATTTTATTTGTGCTTAATTTCTATTTAATATCCCGCAGATTAAATAGATCTTTGTAGATTTTTTACTTATTCATTAACTCCTAGATATATCTGATTTTTTCAAGTTTTTTTGCAATTTGCAATTTGATTTTTACATTCTTCAATTTAGCCTTTAATTTATGCTTTTAACTAATTTTCTTTCTTCTTATTCTTGAACGAATAATAACCGCAACCACATTTAATGAGACAGTTAACAGTAACAAAACCAATGTTGTTGCAAACTGAATCGGCATTGTTCCTTCAACGTCAGACGATTGCGTTGACATGATGTATATGTGATAACCCAAATTCATAAACTGATCGCTCACGGATTTTGGTAATGTTGCCAAATAATATGCTGCTCCTGTAAACAAAATAGGTGCTACTTCGCCCGCACCACGACTTACAGCCAAGATTGTTCCTGTCATAATTCCTGAAACCGAACCTGGCAAAACTACTTTTTTTATCGTTTGCCATTTAGTCGCACCCAATGCTAGACTGGCTTCGCGCAATTCTCTTGGAACGGTTTTTAATGCTTCTTCGACCGAGACAATAATTACGGGTAATGTTAATAATGCCATTGTTAAACTCGCCCACAAAATATTAGGTTGACCCCAATGCAATTGCCCAGCATTGAAGGTTTTATCTATTCCTGTTCCAATGAATTGTATGAAAAATCCGAGACCGAATAATCCAAATATTATTGATGGAACAACCGCCAAAGTTCGAACTGAAAACCGAACTGCTGCTGCAAATTTAGAGTTTTCTTTGGCATATTCGGTTAAATATAATGCGGTTATTGTGCCAAACGGAACGGCTGCAATCGACATAACAATTACCAAAATAAAAGTCCCAATTATTGCCGGGAAAATGCCGCCTTTGGTCATACCATCGGTTGGAAAAGACGAAACAAATTCCCAAGAGAATCTATCTAAACCGTTGTAAACAATAATTCCGATGATTAAAAATAAAACCGAAATGATTAAAATCACAGCTGCTAATGTGGAACCAACGATTATTTTTCCTTTTAATTCAGACGATTTATTATCGGTTACGAAAAAATTCTTATTTTCTTCAAGTACAGTATTTTCCATCTTATTTTCCTTGAATTTTCTTAATTAATTTTCCTTTTACATAAAATTCTGCCAACGCATTTAATCCGAAAGAAAAAATGAAAAGCAAAGAACCAATAAAAAATAAAACGCTGTAATGGGTGTCTCCAAAAACGGTTTCTGCCATTTCTGACCCAATGGTTGCAGCAAATGTTCGAACGCTTTCAAAAGGATTTGCCGAATTCAAAGCGGCGTTTCCTGTTGCCATTAGTGCAATCATGGTTTCACCAAAAACACGACCAATTCCGAGTAAAATTGCTGCAAAAATTCCAGGAATTGCTGCTGGTAAAACCACAAAAAAAGCAGTTTGCCATTTGCTTGCGCCCAATGCCAAACTGGCTTCGGTATAGGTTTTTGGGACTGCCGAAAGTGCATCTTCGGAAATAGTATAAATTATAGGTATAGCAGCAAGTGCCATGGCAACGCCTCCAACAAAACCATTTAGTCGAGTTTCGTAACCAAAAATATCCTGAAAAAATGTTGCCAAAACCATCAAAGCAAAAAATCCGATAACTACAGATGGAAACGCTGCCAACAATTCGATTATGGGTTTGATAATTTCTTTGGCTCTTTTGGACGCAAAAGTAGATGTATATAATGCTGCTAAAACAGCAATAGGTGCAGCAAAAAGCATAGCAATTATTGTTACTTTTAATGTTCCAAAAAGTAGTGCCAACAATCCAAAACGAGGATTTTCGGAAACAGGAACCCATTCGGTTGTCAAAAAAGTATTCCAAGTATTGTCGGCTCCTTCGTTGTCGGTTGATTTTACTTCTTCGGCTGGCTGTGCTTCGTCAGCAACAACTTCACCGTAAGTTTCGGGTTTTAGTTCTTCTTTTTCTGATGATGTGTCCACACCATAAACTTCTGGTTTGAGTTCGGTGGTTTCGGTAGTTTCTGCTCCGTAAACTTCGGGTTTTAGTTCTTTTTTTTCTGACGATGTGTCAACGCCATAGACTTCGGGTTTTAATTCTTCGGTTGTTTCTGAACCGTAAGTTTCGGGTTTTAATTCTCCAGATTTTGGAGTCGCTATTTCGGTATTTGCTTTTGTATTTTTAGAAAAATTAAAAATTGGTAACGCTTCTTTGAACACAAAAATGAATATCAAAACAATGACCGCAATTGACATATAGGCAACCGACGAAATTATTTTTTCGGCTAGAAATTCCGAAAGCCTAAATTGTTTTTTTAGGCTTTCTTTGGAAAAATTATTATTTGGAATGTCTTTCATTTAATGTAATTGAAAAATCAAAAATAGGTAAATTTTTTAGAAAATACTTTTTTATTATTTTGAAGGTCAGAGATCTTCGAACGCAACTACGAAGTCAGAGACTTCGCAGAACACTGAACAACAAAATTACTTTTTGTTTAAAATAATTTTATTGTTTTGAAATGGACAACACTTCGAAGTAGTGAACTTCGCAGAACGCAACTACTATTTCATTGCGTTAAACAAAAAGATTATTTTTTAAAATTAAATGATTTAATTATTTAGGGTTTTGCGTGAGGGAATGAAGCGGAAATCTTTTTTGTCTAGTTTTTTCAACTAGACATAAAAATTGGGAGCGAAATGCCCGACCCTTTTCGGGTCACGCCCAAAAAATTATTTTAAAGGGAAATAACCAACTTGTGAGGTGATTTTTTGACCCTCGGCACTCAGTACCCAATCGATAAATTTTTTGGTTTCGCCTGTTGGTCGTGTTGCCAAATACATGTACAAATAACGTGTAATTGGATAGGTTTTATTACGAATAGTTTCTTCATTTGCTACAAGCGCAGGGCTGTTTGCATCTTTTTTTACTTTGCAATCTTTTACACCAGTGTCGAATGCTGCACCGCCATAACCGATTCCGTTTTTGTCTTTTTTTACAGCATTTACAATAGCTGCCGTTCCTGGCAAACTTTGGCAAGTCAAGGCATAATCTTTTTTGACAACGTTATCTTTGAAATAAACGTAGGTCCCAGAACTGTTTTCGCGACCATACAATCTGATGTTTGCATCGGCGCCACCAACTTCTTTCCAGTTTGTGATTTTTCCTGAATAAATATCAGATAATTGTTTTAAGGTCAATTCGTTAACAGTATTTGCTTTGTTGAAATAAATTGTAATTCCGTCTTTTGCGCAAGCAATTTCTACTCCAAGTGTTCCATAACGGCCTTTTATTTTTTCTAATTCGGATTGTTTTAATGGTCTTGATGCTGTTGCAATATCGGTAGAACCATTTATTAAAGCCGATAATCCTACGCCAGAACCACCACCAGTTACTTGAATTGCTGTTGATGGATTTTTTGACATATAAACTTCCGCCCATTTTTGAGCCAAAATAACCATTGTATCCGAACCTTTTATTGTGATTTTTTCTACTGATGTAAACGAAAATCCGATGGTCATAATAACTGCTAAAATCGCTGCTAATTTAATTTTTGATTTATTCATGATGTAATTAATTTATTGATTATTAAAATCTTGCTTGTAATCTAATTGAGAATGTATTTCCTTTTTTATAGTCATTTGCAGTAGCATAATCGCCACCAACTTTGTCACTTTTTTCGTTTTGTGGCATCGAATAACCTAAAACTACTTTTACGTTTTCGTCATAAAAATACTGCCAAGCGAATGTCCAAGTATTGTATTTTAAATCATCGGCACGAGTTACCTCGCTTCCAGAAAGTTTGTTGTTTGGGTCAAAACTATCGTATCGAACTGCAGCTTGCAAATATTTACCAACATTTTTGGTAAATGACAAATAAAACCCGTCGAATTGTCTTTCTTTATTGGCGTTAAATGCAGAATAGGTTTCTAGTGGATTGGTGCTTCCAGAAATTGTACCTTTTATATATTCTCCTTTTAAAGAAGTTCCGCCAAGAAAATCGTAATAAATTTGTGCCTCGACACCAAACCAATTCTTTTTAAAAGTATCGCCAACATTTGGAATAAAATCTACATTGTTCACATTAGAAAATTTAACTGGAACAGCAGGAGTGCCAACAGTACCATCTGCTTTTAATACTGGTGTCAAAACTTTAGTCGAGCCCAAATAACCGTGAGCACCAATATCTATTCCTAAACCTTTGCTTGGAAAAGCGAACGAATAGGTGGCACGAGCCATCAAATCTTTATTGCTATCGATGTCACGAACTTGATTGGCAATTGCACCAGTTCCAAAATTTCCGTTAAAAACTGCCAATTGCAATTTTAAAGGAATTTCGTATTTTAACATAAAATTGGCTTCTAACTTTGCACCTAAATCACGTTCGTTTGGATACAAAGTATTGGTCATTCTGGTTCTTTCGAGAAACTCACGAGTGTTTGATGTAAATTCTACATCGTAATTAATACGGTTGAATTGACCAACTGTTAGTGCATAAGTTTGCATGAGCCAACGATCATTCAACACAACATAAGCATCTTTTAGAGAAACTTTATCGACAGCAAAATCTGGTTGAAGCACAAATTTTATTCCATCTATGGTTTCGTAACCAAATTTTATTCTGGCTCTACGAATATAAAAAGAATTCGTAACTGGTTGATTGGCATCTGATCCTGAAACTGGACCTTTGTAATTCTGAAAATCATACATATCATATTGTGCTTGAATGTAACCAGAAATCTTGATTTTCGTGAGTTTTTGGAGGTCGCTTTCTATGACCGAAAGTCGTTCGTCGGTATCAGAAAATTTTGCAGAATGTTCGTCAACGATTTGTTTTAAAGAGTCAATTGAAATTGGTTTTACGATTGAATCGTTATCAATTTGTGCATTTATTACAAATGGAATTGTAGATAATAATAATAAAAAATACTTTTTCACAGTTAAATTAAGTTTAATTTTCTGCAAATGTATTGGTGCAATGTTAAGAAAACATTAACCGAAGTTTAAGTAATTAAAAATCTAATGTTATGAAGTTTAAGACACTGTAAACACTAGAGTTTTTTAATTTGTGATTTTAATTTTTTCGAGAGTGAATGAAAACAAAGATCCCTTACCGAATTTACTTTCTACGAATATTTTTTCGTTATGGGCTTCGATAATGTGTTTTACGATTGCAAGCCCAAGTCCAGAGCCACCTTCGGAACGCGCGCCACTTTTGTCGACTCTATAAAACCGTTCGAAAAGTCTATTGATATTTGATTTTTCGATACCTTCGCCATTGTCTTCGATGTTTATTAAAACCCGATTATTGATAACATCTTCGATTCCGATTTCGGTATAACCGCCTGTTTTTCCGTATTTTATAGAATTCTCTAATAAATTGGTCAAAACTTGCTGAATTTTGTCACGATTGCCCAAAACAATTATCGGCTGAAAATATTTATCGTCAAAAGTCATTAAAATATCTTTTTTGGAAGCTTTCATTTCAAGCAAATCCATTACGTTTTGAATGAGGATTACAATATCGAACGGCAACATTTCTAGTCTGCCTTCGGATGTTTCAAGTTTGGCAATTGTGTCTAAATCTTCTACAATGTAAATCAATCTTTCGACACCTTTTTCTGCTCGTTCCAAATATTTTTTGCGCAATACTTTGTCTTTCATTGCACCATCGAGCAAAGTTGAAACATAGCCTTGAACAGTAAAAAGTGGTGTTTTAAGTTCGTGCGAAACATTACCTAGAAATTCTCTTCTAAAAGATTCTCGCTCATTTAAGTTTTCGATTTCGAGTTTTTTATCAGATGCAAATTGCTGCACTTGAGACGTGATTTCGGATAAATCTGTATTTGTAGGTTGGTTTAAGAATGATTTATCGTCAAGAAATGAAATCTCGTCGTATAATTTTTTGACACGATTAAAAATAAATTTCTCGGTACGATATTGTAAAACAAATAAAGTAAAAACACCGATGCAAATCGAGAAAACAATTGCAAATTCTACTAAACTATTGGTTTGAATTTTAAAAAACAAAAGCAATAAAACACACAAAATTGTAGTTGCAAAAAAAGTAATGTACAATGCCGAGATGATTGCGAATTTATATGTTTTTTTTAGATTCATTTTTTAAGTTTGCAATCACAATTTTCATTATTCAGCGCTGTGAATACTGAAAATTGTGACTTTAAATTTTATATCTCAAATTTATACCCAACACCTTTAATAGTTACAAACAAATCTTCGCCAATTTTTTCTCGCAATTTACGAATGTGAACATCAATTGTTCGTCCGCCAACTACGACTTCGCTTCCCCAAACTTTGTCTAGAATTTCGTCTCTTTTGAAAACTTTTCCAGGTTTCGATGCTAATAAATAGAACAGTTCGAATTCTTTTCTTGGCAAAACTATAGATAAATCGTCTTTTATAATTTTATATTCTTCACGATTTATTTCGATTCCGCCAACATTCAAAGTTTCGGAGTTTACTTCTTCGTTTTTTAGTCTTCGTAATAATGCTTTGACTTTGCTAACTAATAATTTTGGTTTTATTGGTTTCGAAATATAATCGTCTGCTCCGACATCAAATCCTGCAACTTGAGAATAATCTTCGCTTCTAGCTGTCAAAAAAGTAATAATAACATCGTTTAATTCTGGGATTTTTCTAATCGCTTCGCAGGCTTCCATTCCGTCCATTTCGGGCATCATGACATCCATAATTATCAATTGTGGTTGTTCTTTTTTTGCTATTGCAACGGCTTCACGACCATTGGTTGCTGTTAATATTTGAAAACCTTCTTGTTGCAAATTATAACTTACTATTTCTAGAATATCTGGTTCGTCATCGACTAATAGAATTTTTATTTCTTTTTTCTTCATCTTAACTTTTAGAATTTATTATGTAAAAGTAAATATAATAGTAGTATTAAAAACCACTTAACTATTATTTAATGTATTCGAATATTTGATAACATTGAATTAAACTTGAGATATATTTAAGATTTAAACATAAAAAAATCGAAATTATTAGTTCCGATTTTTCATTCAACTATTATTTTTTTTTTGACTTAGATTTTTTCGATTTTGCTTTTTTGGCTTTCTTTTTGGCTTGTTTTTCTTTAATTTTCTTTTTAGCCTTTTCTTTTTTCTCTTTTTCTTTCTTCTTCTTTTTGGCTTTAGCCTTTTTTTCTTTCTCTTTTTTCTTTTGTTTTTCTTTTTTAGCCTTTGCTTTTGCCTTTTCTTTTTTGTCCTTCTCTTTGTCTTTGTCGCTCATTTTTTTAAGTTTTTTTAAATTAATTTCATCATCAGCCAATAATTCTTCAATAGAAATACTTTCAATACTAATTTGGTTTATTGTTGGTTCTTTCTTTTCGACTAAAGTTGCAACTTTTTTTACTGCTGGTTTTCTCACAACTTGTTTTCTGGTTGTAACTCTTTTGACAGGTGTTTTTGTTTCGGTATTTGTTTCGTTTACTACGTCACCTATGTTATGATTATCACTGACTAATGTTTCTTCTGGTTTTTCCATATCATTTAATCTTAATTAATAGTTTATTTAATGTAAATTTATTGTTAAGCAAATATAATTAATAAAACTATTCGCCAATGTTAAGTTTTTGATTTGAACTAAAACTTAACATTGGAAAATTAAATTGATACGTAATACAAACTATTTTTAATGTTTATTTAACTTTTTTAGAGTATTAATTCATAAATAATTGCGTTATTTTGATTTAAAATCTTAAAATTTAAAATTATGAGTGTACAAAATCAAATTAGTATTATTATTCCTCAAACAGTTATTGATGAAATAACTACAAAACTAAAAGAATGTAAAACAGCATTAGTTCCTTTTACAAAAGGATTAACAGATTCCGAAAGGCAGACTATTCTGAAAATGGGAGATAAAACGGTATCGACAATTCAAAAAACTCAATCCTATGTTACAACAAATCCAGAATTTGCTCCATCGTATATGGATAAAGTAGAATTTGACAAAGATGTAAATGTGGTTACGCAACTCAGCCCTATTTTAAATTTAGCCCAACAAATTGCCAGAGATACAGACGATACTATTATGATAGCTGGTAGCGAAGCATTTTATTCTGCTTTGTTATACTATGGTACTGTCAATGAAGCACACAAAAAGGGAGTGCCAACTGCTCAACCTATTTATGATGATTTGAAACAAAGATTTGCTAAAAGTCCAAGAAAACCAAAATAATTATAATCAGTTTTACAGTTTCGATAAAAAACCACTACTTAGTGGTTTTTTTATTTTTAATAATATCCCGGAGGTATTAATTTGATGTTCCGAGGCACTATTTACATGTTCAGAATTTATAATTAATACCTCCGAGGTATTAATTTGATGTTCCGAAGCATTATTTTCATGTTCTGAATTTGTAATTAATCCCTCGGAGGTATTAATTTGGTGACTTTATAAACTAGTCCATTTCTATTTGATTTTTCACAAATACTTTTTTCAAACAATTTAGTAACATTAAAAAAACGAAATCGTAACCATAAAGAAACTTAGAATTTACATATACGCCTTTTCTTTGCTGAAATTATAAAACAAAATTTTATGAATAATTTAAAAACTATTTTCTCAATAATACTATTGTTAATTTTTGGTTTGTCGAATGCACAAATTACGTCTTCTTCCGTAACGGGAAAAGTAGTTTCGGATGAATTAACAATTTCGGGAGCCAAAATTATTTTGATTCATTTACCAACAAATACAAAATATGAATCTGTAACCGATAGACTGGGCAGGTTTAGTTTAGAAAACTTAAATGTTGGTGGGCCATACAAAATAGAAGTATCGGAAGACGATATCAAAACCTACACCAACACACAAATTCAACTATCACTTGGCGATAACGATTTGGCAAATATTTCTGTAGAAAAAAAAGAAAAAAATCTTAAAGAAGTAATTGTATCTGGCAAAAAAGTTGGACTGAAAATTGGTTCTGGAGGTAGTTTTAACGATACACAGATTTCGGGATTACCAAACATAAATCGTGGTATTCAGGATGTAACAAAACTAATTCCACAAAGTGCAAACAACTCTTTTGCAGGAACAAATTTTAGATATAACAACGTTACAATCGACGGATCTATCAACAACGACGCTATTGGATTTAGCCCTTCGTTAGGTGGGCAATCGGGTACTTCGGGCATGCCAGGTAGTAGTACCAGAACAAATTCTATAAGTTTAGATGCAATACAAGATGTTCAGGTTTATATTGCTCCTTACGATGTTAAACTTGGTAATTTTTTGGGTGGTAGTATCAATGCTGTTACTCGAAGTGGAACCAACAAAGTATCGGGTTCGGTATATAGTTATAGTCGAAATGCACTTTTGACTGGTCCAAACAATGCGGGCGATGGTTCTAAAATACCATCGGCTTTCGAGGACAATCAAATTGGTTTTAGACTTGGTTTGCCAATTGTAAAAGACAAATTATTCTTTTTTACAAACGCAGAATATACCAAACGTGTTGACCCTGTTTTTTATAACGCAGGCGATGTAGATGCAAACGGAAACCAAATAGCACTTATAGATGCTGGAACAGCACAACAAATATCTAATTTTCTAAAATCGAATTATGGTTTTGATGCAGGAACCTATGGTGCATACAACAACAGTTCGCAAAGTAGAAAAATTTTTAACAAAATAGATTGGAAAATAAGCGACAAGCATTCCCTATCTATTAGAAACAATACTGTTTTCTCGCAAGCATCAAATCTAGAGAGAGATGGGGCTACGTTTCGATTTTCGAATATAGATTTTGTTCAAAAAAATCAATCTATAAGCACTGTTTTAGAATTAAAAAGCCATTTTAATAGTCGATGGTCTAATTCATTCATCGCTGGATATTCTACCATCAAAGATTTTAGAGAACCAACCTCTAGAAATGTAATATTTCCTCAAGTGCAAATTGGGTACAACGGAGGTGCAATTTTACTCGGTAACGATAGAGAAGCAACGGTTTTTAACATGAAACAAAACACAACCGAAATTACAGACAATGTAACCTACAAAACTGGCAATCATACTTTATTGCTTGGAACACACAATGAGTTTTATGATATTGATTATGGTTTTGTTAATGCTCTAAATGGTCGGATTGAATACAAAAGTTTAACCGATTTCTATGCGGCACTTCCGTCAAGAGTTCGTGGAACATATCCTTTTAGTGGCGCAACTAGAGATGATGTTTTTAACAATCCCTATGCGAAATTTAAAGTAAACCTTTATAGCGCTTATATTCAAGACGAAATAAAAATTGGTAACAAATTGCGAATTACTCCAGGAATTAGAGTTGACTATGCCGATGTACCAACAAAACCTTCACTAAGCACTCAGGGACAAAATTCGGCACAAGATCCAAATTTTGGAACAACCTACAATTACACTCCAGTGAGTCAAATTAAAAACAATTTTTTCGGAAGTGCATTAGTATCCCCAAGATTAGGTTTTCATTACAATGTTTTCGAAGATAAGTCGTTGATTATTCGTGGTGGAAGTGGTGTTTTTACTGGCAGAATACCGTTTGCTTGGTTAGGTTATGCTTTTTATAACGATGGTGTTGGATATGGTAGTTATGACAAAAACAATCTTACGCCTGCACAAGTTACGGCTCTTGGAGATCCTTTAGTAAATGGTGGTTTAACTAATTATCAAGGTAAAGCCACTCCAAAATATCAGTTGGATTTGATAGATAACAATTTCAAAATGCCACAAATACTTCGAAATTCATTAGCGGTTGATTATACCATAAAAGGATATAAATTTACACTAGAAGGGATTTATACCAAAGTAATTAGGGATTTGAAATTTCAACAAGTTAACAAAACCGATAACCCTACTTATTTTACTTACGATGTAAATCACGAAATGCCAATATATTCAGCAAATATAAATTCAAATTTATCAAACGCCTATTTGTTGTCAAATACAAGCGAAGGTTACCGATATAGTATAACAACACAAGTGGCTAAAACATACGACTTTGGTTTTAATTTTATGGCTGCTTATACTTACGGAAGTTCTAAAGATATTTCGAACGGAATTAGAAATTCGATGGAAAGTAACTGGCAATTAAATCAATCCTTGACACCAAATGATCCAAAACTAGCAACGTCAAACTTCGACATCAAACATCGAATTGTCTCAAATATGGGATATGCCGTAAATTTAAATAAAAACAATACCCTATCGGCAAATTTGTTTTTCAATGCACAATCCGGAAATGCTTTTACATGGGGATTTGTAGGTTCAACAATTGCAGGGTCTGGACAAGCAGCAGGTTTGGCATATATATTTAAAGATGCTATCGAAGCTGCAAAATATATAGGAATTGTTGCTGGGGTACCAAGCGCAACGGCAGGACAACAAGTTGCAGATTATGAGCAATTTATTAACGGTAACGACTATTTGAAATCGCGTCGTGGACAATTTACTGAACGTAACGGCGATAGAACCCCGTGGAACATTCAGGCGGATTTTAGAATCATGGACGAATTGAGAATTAAAGATAAAAACACAACACACACGCTTCAATTTTCTTTAAGTATCATTAATGTTGGGAATTTAATCAACAAAGATTGGGGCAAAAACTATTTTGTACCCAACACATTTAACTCAACATCAGGAGTTGGGTTAACAAAATCGGGGAATTTACCCGCAAGTAATCCAAACGCTGGTGACCCAACCTACACCTTCAAAACTCCAACAACAACTCCTTATACTATCGATCAATTTGCATCGCGTTTTCAAGGACAATTTGGTGTTCGATATTCGTTTTAAATTATTTGAATTAGTTATATGTTGCAACCGCCTAAATTATTTAGGCGGTTTTTTATTTGTTTTTTAATGTAAACTTTAAACTATTTAATTATCTTTGTTTATAATTTGTAACTATGCAAAAAAACTACCTTTATAGTATAGTATTATTTTTCTATTTGATTTCTGCAACTTCATTTGCACAAGACAAACAGTCAAGAACACAGGATACAACAATCGACGGATTGAATTTGTATCCAAATCCTGTGAGTAATGGTAAAGTTTTTATTACTTCTAAATCTGGTCAAGATAAAGAGGTCACTATTTATGATGTTCTTGGAAAACTAATTATTCAAACCGTTTTAACCTCCAAAGAATTGAATGTTGCATCATTAAATTCTGGCGTTTATATCATAAAAATCAAAGAAGGCGAGGCGTCTGCCACCCGAAAACTGATTGTCAGATAGTTCTGTTTTTATTTCACATCAAAACTTTACATTTTTTTCACATTCAAAATAAATTTTTTATTGGTTTAGTTTGTACATTTGTACTTTAAATCTAAATAAAAAAATCATGAAAAAAATTTACTTTTTATCTTTATTGTTTGTTGGTAGTTTATCATTTGGGCAGGTTTTTAATGCTACTTATGATTTTGCTTTAGTAACAGCGACATCAGGAACAACAGATCCTTCATTAGTTCCATCAACTACGGGTATGTCTTTTGGTAGTTTTTCTGCTGTAAACCCTACGGCTACTCCACCATATAATTCTACAGGTACTGGTCGTTTTTCTTTTGTTTCACAGCCAACTGGTGCAACTACAGCAATTGATACTTATTCAACTTTAACTGGTGCTTTAGATCCAACAATCTATTTTCAAGTAGTTGTTACTCCAAATTCTGGGACAACTTACAGTTTAACTGGTATTACATTTAAGTCTCAAAGATCATCAACTGGAGTAAGAACTTTTTCTGTTAGATCAAGCGCAGATAATTACGCTACTAATTTGCCAGCATCTGTAACCAGCACTACAGCATCTATTCAGTCAGGAAATATTTTCTTTGTAACAAGCGATGCTAATACAGCAACATCAAATATATCCGCTGGAAACACAATAACTCTATCAAACACTAGCATTACAACTCCAACTACTTTTCGTTTTTATGGATGGAATTCTGAAGGAAGTGGTGGTACATTTAGTATCGATGATGTAGTAATTTCAGGTAATGTTTCTGTTCTTTCAACTAAACAAAACCAAATTTCTGGATTGAGTGTATATCCAAATCCTGTAACAAATGGTAAATTATCAATAACTTCAGATTCTAACGACAGCAAAGCAGTTGTAATTTACGACGTTCTTGGAAAACAAGTTTTGAGCACCGTGGTTACTAACCAAGTTGTAAATGTTTCTGACTTGACAAGTGGTGTATATATTGTTAAAATAACAGAAGAAGGAAAAACGGCTACAAGAAAACTGGTAATTCAATAAACACTATTTTTTTAACATCAAAAACTCCAATTGAAAAGTTGGAGTTTTTTTATATAATAAATATCCTTTAAATACTTCGAAATAAACTAATATTTTTATATTTTTGCACTATCAAAAACTAAAATTAACTGATTTAAAAAACATAAACATATGAACATTCCATCTAATTTAAAATACACCAAAGACCACGAATGGGTTAGCATCGAAGGCGATATTGCAACTGTTGGAATTACAGATTTTGCCCAAAAAGAACTGGGAGATATCGTATATGTTGAGGTTGAAACTTTAGATCAAACGTTGTCAAAAGACGAAGTTTTTGGAACTGTGGAGGCAGTAAAAACAGTTTCGGATTTATTCCTTCCGCTTTCTGGCGAAATAATTGAATTCAACGAAAGTCTGGAAAGTACTCCAGAGGTTGTTAATTCAGATCCCTATGGAAAAGGTTGGATGGTGAAAGTTCGCTTTTCTGATTCTTCAGAAATAGACGAATTACTTTCGGAAGAAGCCTACAAAACCCTAATTGGTGCATAAAAAAAGTTATTTGGGACTTGCAATTGCTTGGACTTTATTCATGCTTTTTCTTTGTTTAGAAGATTCAAACGATTTACCCAAAATAAAAATTCAAAACCTAGATAAATTTGTTCACGCAAGTTTTCATTTTGTTTTTGTTGTGATTTGGTTTCTGTATATTCGAATCTCGAAAGATTCGATACATAATAAGGTAAGAATTAAAAAAGTATTTTGGTTTTCGGTACTATTTGGGATTTCAATAGAATTTCTTCAATATTTTTTTACAACCACTCGAAAAGCAGATGTTTTTGATGTTTTTGCAAACATAATTGGTGCTATTTTAGCAGTTTTAGCAGTTCAGTTATGGAATAATAAACAAAAATCTAAAACTTTATAGGAAATACAATCCCATTTCGGTGGGATTTTTTTATTTTTATACCATGAACATCAAAAACTATTTAGATTCTACCTATTTAAAAACTGCCGAACAAGCAGGAATTTCTGAATTAGAAGATATAAAGATTGTAAAATCCTTCATTCAAGAAGCCATTGATGAAGGTTTTAAACTCATAATGGTTCGTCTAAATCGTGTTTCTCTGGCAAAAAAAATGATTCAAAAAACCAACTCTAAATTAGGTGTTGGAACCGTAATCGATTTTCCGTTTGGCACATCATCAATAGAAAATAAATTACTAGAAGCAAACCAAGCCATTCTAAACGGCGCAGATGATTTAGATTTTGTTTGTAATTATACTGCTTTTAAAAATGGTGAACTCAATTTAGTAAAACAAGAAATTTTAGTTTGTACTAAACTTGGACTAGAAAACAACAAAATTGTAAAATGGATTATTGAGGTTGCTGCTTTAACGGATATGGAAATTATTCAAATTTCGGCGTTGATAAAAAATGTAGTTATTACCCATTTCAAGGAAGAAAAATACAATTCGGTATTTGTAAAATCCTCCACAGGATTTTACAAAACAGAAAACAATAAACCTAACGGCGCAACAAAAGATTCCATAATTCAAATGCTCGAAAATTGTTTTCCTCTTTTGGTAAAAGCCTCTGGCGGAATCAAAAATTTAGAAGATGCACAAGAATATATTCGATTGGGCGTTAAAAGAATCGGAACATCTTCTGCAAAAGAAATCGCAAACGGAATATTTTCGAATAGTGATTATTAAAAACTAACAATGAAAAATCTACTTTCTCTTTATTTATTAATTTTTTCTATTTGGATTGCAAAAGCGCAAAACACATTGCAAACGGGTGAACAATATCCAATTTTTCCTGCTTGCGAAAAAATTGAAATAAAATATATAGAAAATTGTTTCAACTCCAATGTTCAGGATTTAGTTTACAATAATTTCAAAGTTCCAAGTGATTTGAAAATTAATAACTATATAGGAACTATTATTGTGGTTTTTGAAGTGGATGAAAAAGGAAAATTTAAAGTTCAATATGTCGATTCTAATGAAAAATCTTTAATTGAAGAAATAAATCGGGTTTTTGAAACTTTTCCGATGATTTTGCCACCAACATTTAACGGAAAACCATCGTATGCAAAGTACACCATCAAAATTGCAATTCCATTAAAATCGTCAGCAGAAATTGAAGCAGCAAAAATTGCAAAACAGCAGCAATTAGAAATTACACCAGCCTATAAAAGAAACAAAGAATTGACTGAATTTGATGATTTGAAATATACCGAATTTAAAAACCCACAATTTCAAAGCCATTTGAATATTCCGTTCTCTCATAGTTATTATGCACAATTCGATGCTTCGCTCAATCAAGTTGGCAGCAACAATCACACAGGTTCAAAGCCCTATTCGTATGCTGATGTAGAGAAATATTATAGCATTGAGGTCAATAATAACAAACTAAAAAAATCTGCAAAAGGTTGGTGGGGTCGCAAATTGTGGAACGAAAACATGGTGGAAATTCAAGGAGAGAATTATTGGCTGACCTTAAATTCAATTGTTGACCTGCAACTTGGAAAAAGTATTTCAAACAATAACAAAAATACCTATATAAATACTCGAGCCATTCAATTTCAAGGAGGATTGGGCAAGCAACTCAATTTTTCGACTACTATTTTCGAAAGTCAGGGCTATTTTGCAGATTATTACAACAAATTTGCAGAATCTATAAAACCTGCTGGTGGAGATCCTGCCATTATTCCGGGTATTGGAATTGCGAAGGATTTTCAGGTAACACAATACGATTTTCCTTCGGCGGAAGCCAATTTAACTTTTACTCCAAGTAAATTTATGAACATGCAATTGGGCTATGGACGGAATTTTATTGGTGATGGCTATCGCTCCTTGATTTTGAGTGATGGCGCAAGTCCGTATCCTTTTTTTAAGTTAAACACTACTTTTTGGAGAATAAAATACACCAATACCTATATGTTTCTGCGAGATGTTCGCCCCGAAGTAACTTCTGAAAGAACTTACGCTTCCAAATATATTGCGAATCATTATTTGAGTTTGAATGTTACAAAACGACTAAATATTGGTTTTTTCGAATCTGTAGTTTGGGCAAATAATAATGGTCGAGGATTTGATCCCAATTTCCTAAATCCTATTATTTTTTATAGAACAGTTGAATTTACATCCTCTGCACGAAGCGGGAATGCACTTTTGGGATTAACAGGAAAGTATAAATTCAATAATCAAATCAATGCCTACGGACAATTTTTACTCGATGAATTTTCGTTAAAAGATGTAAAAGCAGGAAATGATAGTTGGAAAAATAAATTTGGGTACCAACTTGGTGCTAAATATTATAACGCATTTAATGTAGATAATTTATTGCTGCAATTAGAATTTAATTATGTGCGTCCGTATGTGTATTCCCACCTTGATGCGCTCACAAACTATGGGCATAACAATCAAAGTATTGGTCATCAATGGGGCGGAAATTTTCAAGAGTTAGTTGCTATTGCCCGTTATCATACAGGTCGTTATTTTGCGGATGCAAAACTAACTTTTGGAAAACGAGGGTTAGATTTCGATCCGTTGCTAAATGCTAATAATTATGGAAGCAACATCAACATTAGTTACGAAACCAATCGACCTTTTGATACTGGTGTTGTTGTAGGTCAGGGTAACAAAACATCTATTTTTATTGCTGATTTACAGGCTGGATATTTAGTAAATCCATCTACAAATCTCAAATTTTTTGGAAGCCTAATTTATAGAAATTTCAATCCAGTTCAAGACACACAAACTTACACAAAAGAAAACACAACTTGGTTTTCTTTTGGTTTGCGATCTGACATTTTTAATTGGTATTTTGATTATTAGGGTTTGTTTTGGCAATCTAAATATAAAGTGGGATTTTTAAAAAGTAAATACGTTAAAAGCAAAACATCTCGGATTTATAGTAAATAGGGTCGATTTGGATTGCCTAGAAATGTTTTCCGTGTCCAAATTACTTAAATAAACAAAAATTCGAATTGCATTTTCAACCAATAACAACTATTTTTATTTTTTTTATAAATAACTCAAAAATGGAACGAAAAATAACCATCACTGCTACAATTATCGGAATACTTTCTATTATTCTTGGAGCATTTGGTGCGCACGCACTCAAAAAAATTTTAACTGTTGAGCAAATTTCGACATTCGAAACGGGAGTGAAGTATCAAATGTATCATGCGCTTTTTCTTTTATATTTAGGATTGAGTTCTATTTCAGAAAAAGCAAAAAAAATTATTTATAATTTAGTTGTTTTTGGAATATTATTTTTTTCGGGTTCTATTTATTTATTAGCGACAAAAAACTTTACTCATCTCGATTTCAAATTGATAGGAATTCTAACTCCAATAGGTGGATTACTATTTATTCTTGCTTGGATTGTTCTGATGATAAATTATATTAAGAAAAAATCATAAAAATTCAGAAAATGGACTAGGTGTGAAATAAAATTTTTACTTTTGTTCTTTATTTATTAAAGCAATACAACATTTTATGGATAACTACGCCTTGATTACGAAATCGATTTCGTTAGAAAAATATGGAATTACAACTTCCAAAGAAATTGTTTATAATCCATCGTTTGAAACTTTATATAACGAGGAACTAAACCCAAATCTCGTTGGCTACGAAAAAGGACAGTTGTCTGAACTTGGAGCGGTTAATGTTATGACTGGTATTTTTACAGGTCGATCTCCAAAAGATAAATATATTGTTGACGATAGCATTACTCGCAACACCGTTTGGTGGACTTCGGATAAAGCAGTAAACGACAACAAACCTATTTCGCAAGACACTTGGAACGCTTTGAAATCGAATACTATTTCTCAACTTTCAGACAAAAAACTATATGTTGTAGATACTTTTTGTGGCGCTAACGAAAACACACGACTAAAAGTACGCTTTATTGTTGAAGTGGCTTGGCAAGCACATTTTGTGAAAAATATGTTCATTCGTCCAACAGATCTTGAGTTAGAAAATTTTGGCGAACCCGATTTTGTAGTTATGAATGCCTCTAAAAAAGGATTTGCCGATTTCGCTTCACACGATTTGAACTCAGAAGTTTACGTAGCGTTTAATCTTACTGAAAAAATTCAACTTATAGGTGGAACTTGGTACGGTGGTGAGATGAAAAAAGGATTGTTTTCAATGATGAATTATTACTTGCCTTTGCAAGGAATTGCCTCGATGCACTGCTCCGCAAACAAGGGCGAAAATGGTGATGTTGCTGTGTTTTTTGGACTTTCAGGAACAGGAAAAACAACACTTTCTACTGATCCAAAACGAGAATTAATTGGGGACGACGAACATGGTTGGGATAACGATGGCGTTTTTAATTTTGAAGGTGGTTGCTATGCAAAAACTATTGACCTGAGTCCCGAAAACGAACCAGATATTTTCAAAGCAATCAGGAAAGATGCTCTTTTAGAAAACGTAACACTCGATGCAAACGGAAAAATTGATTTTGCCGATGGTTCAGTAACTCAAAACACACGTGTTTCATACCCGATTTATCATATAGATAATATTGTAAAACCAATATCCAAAGCAGGTCATGCCAATAAAGTTATTTTCCTTACGGCAGATGCTTTTGGTGTAATTCCTCCAGTTTCTAAATTAACTGCAGAACAAACAAAATATTATTTTCTATCTGGGTTTACTGCAAAATTAGCAGGAACAGAGCGTGGCGTAACGGAACCAACACCAACGTTTTCGGCATGTTTCGGAAAAGCATTTTTGTCTTTGCATCCGACAAAATATGGAGAAGAGTTAGTAAAAAAAATGGAAGAACACCATGCAACAGCCTATATGGTAAACACTGGTTGGAACGGAACTGGAAAACGAATTTCAATCAAAAATACACGTGCCATTATTGATAGTATTTTAGACGGTTCTATCGAAAATGCAGCAACAACTATTGTTCCTATTTATAATTTAGAAATTCCAACTTCGTTACAAAACGTTGATTCCGAAATTCTAAACCCAATAAATTCTTACCCAACTGAAAAAGAATGGACAACAAAAGCAGAAAATTTAGCTTCTTTATTCATAAAAAACTTTGTACAATATACCCATAATAAAGAAGGTGAAAGTTTAGTTTCAGCTGGACCTCAACTGTAAATTTCTTTTTAGAAATTACTATTTATTAAAAAATGCCTTCAAATTTTGAAGGCATTTTTTAATAAATAGTAAAAGTGAAATTTTAAACCACTCCTTGACCCAACATGGCATCGGCAACTTTTACGAAACCTGCAATATTTGCACCTTTCACATAATCTACATATCCAGTTGCATCTTTACCGTATTGCACACAAGATGCGTGAATTGCCAACATAATTCCTTTTAAACGCTCGTCAACTTCTTCTGAAGACCAAGACAAACGCAATGAGTTTTGAGACATTTCTAATCCAGAAGTTGCAACTCCACCAGCGTTAGATGCTTTTCCTGGAGCAAATAAAATTTTCGCCTCTTGAAAAACAATAACTGCTTCTGGCGTTGTTGGCATGTTGGCTCCTTCGGCAACACAAATACAACCATTAGCAACAAGCATTTTTGCTTCGGCTTCGTTCAACTCGTTTTGAGTTGCACAAGGCAATGCTACATCACATTTTACTTCCCAAGGACGTTTTCCGTCAACATATTTTGCATTTGGATATTTTTTTACATAATCGGAAATACGACCACGAAGTTCGTTTTTGATTTCCATTACGTGAGCCAATTTCGTTGCATCAATTCCATCTGCATCATAGATATATCCAGCAGAATCAGATAAAGTAACTACTTTTCCGCCCAATTGAGTTGCTTTTTCGGCAGCATATTGCGCTACGTTTCCAGAACCAGAAATGGCTACAATTTTACCAGTAAAACTATCGCCTTTGGTTTGCAACATAGATTGTGCGAAATAAACATCGCCATATCCTGTTGCTTCTGGACGAATTAGTGAACCTCCAAAAGAAATTCCTTTTCCAGTTAAAACGCCTGTAAATTCGTTTCTTAATCTTTTATATTGACCAAACATGTAACCTACTTCGCGACCACCAACTCCGATATCTCCAGCAGGAACGTCGGTGTTTCCACCAATATGCTTAGATAATTCGGTCATAAATGCTTGACAAAAACGCATTACTTCGATATCTGATTTCCCTTTTGGATCAAAATCGGCACCACCTTTTCCTCCGCCCATAGGCAAAGTTGTTAAACTGTTTTTGAAAGTTTGCTCGAAAGCCAAAAATTTCAAAATACTTAAATTTACCGATGGATGAAAACGAATTCCACCTTTATATGGTCCAATTGCTGAATTCATTTGAATTCTATAACCACGGTTTACTTGGGTTTTTCCAGCATCGTCAATCCAGACAACTCTAAACATAATTACACGTTCAGATTCTACCATTCTTTCCAAAAGCATTTGGTTTTGGTATTTTTTGTTTTCTTCAATAAACGGAATTACAGTTTCTGCAACTTCTTTTACTGCTTGCATAAATTCTGGTTCGTTGGGATTTTTTTTGGCAACTGCATCTATAAATGCATGGATACTTTGTGACATATTTGTTTAATTATAATTTAAGAAATCGATTTCGTAATTCTATACAAAGATACATTTTCTATAAAATATTAAATACATTTTTTAACAAAAAAATAGTGTTTTTATGCTTTTTAAAGTATATATGAAATGATTTTTATTACAAAATTGAAATAGGTTTCTTTATATTAATAAAATGAAACAGTATTTTTATTAAATTTATTATCAAAGCAAGTGTTGTTTTTATATATTTGTATAGCAATATAATTCTTTAAGTTATGATTAGACACATTTTAATATACATCGTCATTTTTTTAGGCATACATAATCTATCATATTCTCAAAATTATAATACATACGATGAGGTTGGAATTATGTCAGGTCCAGTTTTTTTTAAATCTGATTTTGGAGAAAGAGGAAATTTCGAGAATTTTTATAAAAATAATGGATTTTCTTTAGGTGTTTTTTATTATGTATCAGCAATAGATAATTATAATAGTCTTAGAGAACATTTTAAATTAAGATTAGAAGCATCTTACATGAAATGCGATTTACAGCACTACGGAATATATGTTGACAGCGATAATACTTCTTTGTTTGCAAACCAATTACGCGCTATGAAAGGTATTATAAAAGCAACAAACATAGGCTTTCAAACCGAATATTATCCCTTTAGAACCGATGATTATAATAGAGGTGTAGATTTTTCGCCATACATTAGTTTAGGTGCGCAATTAAGTTTATATAGTTCCAAGATATATTCGGATTTAGGGCCATTGGGTACACCAATAACAACTCCTATAAAATATCTAAACGGTTATAGAAATGATAATAATGGTGTTGTTGCATCGCTAACCTCTAGTATTGGAACTAGATATCGATTGTCGGATTATAACTCTCTCGTTGCTGATTTTAGATTGCAATACTATTTTTCGGACTGGGTTGATGGACTAAATCCAAATAGACAAATTTATACGGAAAATAAGTATAACGATTGGTCTGTAACTTTAAACATTGGGTATGTTTATTATTTCAATTAAAATAAGTATGTATTTCGGGGATTTGCTGTAAATTATTAAATCCTGAATATTTTGATGATTTTACTTTACTTCTTGCATTAATTTTTTCACAAAAGGCGAAATTACTATTAATACAACTCCTGCGACAAAAGCATAGATTGCTAATTGTTTGTAACCATTTGAATAGACTATCAGTTTTTGTAGATTAGATGCATTTTTTGATGCTTCGGCAATATTGGCTCCAAGTAATCCTGCAAAGTATTGACCATAAGCACTTGCCAAAAACCACATACCCATCATTACGGCTTGCAGTTTTTGAGGCGAAAGTTTAGTCATGGCGCTCATTCCTATTGGAGATAAACACAGTTCTCCAAATGTAATTACAAACCATCCAAAACTAAATAAACCTAAAGAAGTTTTGCCTGAAACATCTGCAAAAAATTTAGTATAATAAAATACATAAAACCCACCTGAAAGAAACAAAAATGCTAATCCAAATTTTACAATAGTGTTCGGTTCAATTTTTCGTTTATTCATCCAAAGCCAAACTAATCCGAGTAGTGCCGCAAATGCAATTACAAATAATGAATTTGCAGAATTATTAACTCCATTTGGATCTAATTTTACACCAAAAATTGCATTATTTAAATTACTTGTTGAAAATGCACTCAACGAACCTCCACTTTGTTCAAAAAATGCCCAAAAAATCACTGAAAACAACATAAAGATAACTGCGGCAACTAATTTTTTATTTTGAGATGAACTAAAATTCTTCATTTCATAAATTAGATACAAAATTGAAATTGGCCCAATTAAATACATGAAATAATCGGTGTAAACAGTATTGGAAACCATTACAATAATAATTGGAATAATTAAAATTGAACCGATGTAGGTACTCATTTCAAAGATTTTTCTTTTATTCTTTTCTAAATGTAACAAAGGTGAAAGTCCAATATCACCTAAACTTTTTTGAGTTTGAACAAATGTTAATAAACTTATAACCATTACTATCGAAGCAAATCCAAAAGCATAATTCCATCTAAGATTTGTTGGAACAAATGAAGTCCAAAGATTGCCATTTGCTACAGCAATACAAATATATCCTCCAATTAGAGCGCCTAAATTTACACCCGCATAAAATAACGAAAATCCAGCATCGCGTCTATTATCATCGTCTTTGTAAAGTTTTCCGACCATCGAAGATATGTTTGGTTTAAAAAATCCTGTACCAACAATTGTGAAACTCACTCCAATAAAAAAAAAGTTTTTAGGGTCGATAGCAAGGATAACACTTCCAACAATCATTAGTAAACCACCCCAAAAGAGCGACTTTCGAAAACCAAATATTTTATCGGCAAATAATCCTCCAATAAATGTAAAAGCATATACCCAAGCCTGCGTTGCTCCATATTGCAAGTTTGCTTCTGTGTCCTTCATTAATAATTCGCTTGTCATAAAAACATAAAGCATGCCTCGCATTCCATAAAAACTAAATCTTTCCCACATTTCAGAGAAAAATAGAGCCCAAAGTTGTTTGGGATATTTTCCCTTAAAATTCTGTATTTGATTTATGGATAGGTTTTGTTCCATTTCTGATTTACTTTTTTGAAAAACTTTACTGGTAAATTATTTCTAGGTATATTATTAATCGTCCTAAATAAATGTAACCTAAGACGATTAATCCTTTTTTTACTTGGATGGAACTACTTTTTCAGAAGTTGATCTTAGAATTAAAGTTCCATATTTATCATAAAAAAACAAAGGTAATCCGAGTTTTTCGAGACCAGGAATTACATCGCTACCTTTTCCGACAATTATAATTCGAGTATTCTCTACAAGAAAATATTTATTTGCCGCCGCCAAAACATCGTCGGCGGTAACGGCATTAATATTTTTAATATAATTTTCATAAAAATCCTCTGGTAATTTTTGTGTTTTAATTCTCAAGGCATAAGTAGCAACCGTTTGAGGTTTTTCTATTTGCATTACAAATTTTCCAACATAACCTGCCTTTACATTAGAGAGCATTTCGTCAGAAACTTTTTCGGTTCGGATTTTTTTAAATTCCTTAAGAAACTCTACAACAGCACTATCGGTAACTGAATTTCGAACTTGCGTTGATGCTTTGAAGGTCGATACGTATTTGCTCCCGCCAATTGCAGATCTTGCACCGTAAGTCCAACCATGTTTTTCGCGAAGGTTCATGTTCAAGTAACTATTAAAATCGCCTCCAAGAATTTGATTGGCTACAATGGCTGCAAAATAATCTTTATCGGACATTTTTAAATTTACTGTATTTTGTAATGCAATTTCGGACTGAACTGCATTGGGCATGTCAACAAAATTAATTTGAGTAAATTTTTGATTCACAGGATCACTAAACGAAAAACTTGGAGCGGTTGCTTTTGCCCAAGTTCCAAAAAGTTTTTCTACGGCTTTTTTGACGTCTCCAGTTTTAACATCCCCAACAATAACTAAATAAGCATTCTCTGGAACAAAATAGTCCTGGTAATTCTTAACGACATCGTTTAGAGTTACGTTTTTAATCGTTTCTTCGGTTAAATATTCACCGTTTGGATTTGATTTTCCAAATGCTAATACACTTTGAACTCTTGCTGCAACTGCTGAAACATTTTTTTCTTGGGTTTTTAGCCCTTCTATTAGTTTATCTCTTTCCTTATCAAACTCGTCTTGACTGAATTTTGGATTTAAGGCTCCATCAGCCAATAATTCCAAAACTCTACCGCCGTATTTCGATAAACAACTCCCAGAGGCTCCAGAGGAATAGAAATTTAAATCGGCTCCTAGAAAATCGATTTCTTCGTTGAAGGCATCTTTAGAAACCTTCACGCTTCCGTTGCCTAATAAACTACTGGTCAAATTATCGACTCCTTTTTTATTTCCTTCCAAAAATGGTCCATTGTCTAAAGATAGATTAAAAGTAACTTTTGGAAGTTTATGATTTTCGACCACTAGAACTTTCAAGCCATTTGGTAGCGAAAAAGTTTCTGGTTTTTTTAGGTTTATAATCGGTGCAGGACCTGGTTTTGGCTGTGTTCTGTCTTGTGCTTGCATAATGAATGTTAAAAACAAACTAGAAAGAATGATTATTGATTTTTTCATGATTTGTTAGTTTTAGTTTTTAGGTTTTTCTTTTGTTGGAATATAATTTAAGGTCAAACGTTGGTTCGAATTCAAATATTTGTTTGCTACGTCCTGAATTTCTTTGGCAGTTATAGAATGATACATTTCTATTTCGGTATTGATAAGATTTACATCGCCATATAATAAGTAAAACGAAGCCAAATTTTGTGCAATTCCTTCAACAGTAGAGTTTTGGTTTACATAATCATTATCATAAATGTTTCGAAGTTTTTGCATTTCTTTTTCAGTAAGCAACGTGGTTTGAAGTTTCAAAATTTCGTCGTCAATTTCTTTTACAATGTCGGTTCCAGTAAATGTTCCTTGTGGTAAACTATAGATTATATAGGTTCCATACTCTTCCTGACTGTTGTTAAAAGCACCAATTTGAAGTGCCATTTTTTTGTCGTCAACAATTTTTTTGTATAATCTAGAACTTTTTCCATCACTCAACACAGTAGAAATCATGTCCAAAACTCTTGCATCTCTGGTTCGCATTGATGGTGTTCTATATGAAACAACAATCATTGGTTTTTGGATGTTTGGATCCTGATATTCTGCAGTCAAGGGTTTTACAATTGGCTCTTCTACAAAATTTTTACGTTCAATAGTTGCTCCTTTTGGGATAACACCAAAATATTTCTGAACCCATTGTTTAGTTTTAGGAATATCAATTAGATCTCCTGCAACTATTAAAACTGCATTATTTGGGACATAGAATTTTTTGTTAAATGCTTGAAATTCTTCAAGTTTAGATGCGTCCAAATCCCCCATAGAACCAATGGTTGCCCATCGATATGGGTGGTTTACGAACATGTTTTTTTTAACTTCGGCAATTAGACTCCCGTAAGGTTGGTTATCAACTCGAAGACGTTTTTCTTCTTTAACCACTTCGTTTTGCGTATTGACCCCGATTTGATTAATTACAGGGTGCATTAAACGTTCGGATTCCATCCACAAACCAAGTTCTTGATTATTAGATGGAAAAACTTCGTAATAATACGTTCTATCTTCGGAAGTATTGGCATTGTTGGTTCCGCCGTTGGCAGTTACAATTTTAAACCATTCACCTCTTTTAATATTTTCAGTACCTTCAAACAACAAATGTTCGAAAAAATGAGCAAATCCAGTTCGGTCTGGACTTTCGTTTTTGGAACCAACATGGTACATTACGGACGTAATTACCACGGGAGCCGAGGCATCGTTGTGCAAAATAACATGCAAACCGTTATCTAAATTATATTCTTCGAAAGCAACTTTTTGAGCCGAAGCAACTCCACCAAGAGAAAGTATAGCACCTATAGCCATTAATGATTTTTTCATAAGGTTAATAAATTATTGTTTTTTATTTGTTATCAAAAGTATTGTTTTCTTACAATATAACTCTTTTTTTCTATTTTTATTTTCGGATGTGTATTGTACTGTGAGGTTTCTAGTAAATAATGACATAAAATTACCTTTTCAAAAACCCTATGAACATCTCAAAAAAGACGAAAAACATAAAGTGTAGCAATATGGAAATCATGCAGAAATAGTAGAAAGTAATTGGTTCATAAAACAAAAAGTTAATTATATTTACAACAATCCAGATTAAAGACAAAGTTGTTACCTTTCCTGAAGATTATTACTTTCGTTCAGCAAGAAATGATGCTGAAATAGATAATGATTTAGAAATAATTTTGTTAGAGTTGTTTTTAAAGCATAATAGGTACGGATTATACCCGAGCGACAACGAACAGACAAAGTAAACCCGCCTTTACTTTGTATTTGATAAAAAATGACTAAAATTACTCAAGAAAACAAAAGTAAATAAAAAAATTGTAGTTTTTTTATTGGATTTTAAATAACACAACCCTGTCTAACTTTTTGGGTGCAGTCTACTCTGACAGGGTTTCTCATAAATTATTAATCCCGCTTCGCAAAGTTCTTAACTAGCAAAGTCTAAAGTTCACCTCTGCTTTCCTTTGAATAAAATTAATCATTTTTTATTGAATTCAAAGTAAAGGCAAAGTGTTCTTAAATGACAGCGCATTGCGCAATCTCGTCCAAAAAGATGAAACCTACTTTGAGTTAATTTATTTATGCAATACTTCTATAAAAATATAGCAATAGAAACTGTTGCGAAAAATAAAAATACAAGCATTCAAAAATCAAAAATTCGCAAAAAAAATAGTATTTTAGTTCTATTTTTAATTAATTTTACACCTTAAAATGATTTTTTTATAAAAAAATAAAAATGTATAACTCAAAAATATCAGGACTTGGTTATTTTGTTCCAGAAAATATAGTTACTAACGACGATTTATCAAAAATTATTGACACCAATGATGAATGGATTCAGGAACGAACTGGAATTCAGGAGCGTCGTCACGTAATTAAAGGAAGTGGAGAAACCACAACAACAATGGGTGTCAAGGCAGCAAAAATAGCAATTGAACGCTCTGGCTTATCAAAAGATGATATCGATTTTATTGTCTTTGCAACTATTTCGCCAGATTATTATTTTCCAGGGCCTGGAGTGGCATTACAAAAAGAATTAGATCTAAAAACCATTGGCGCATTGGACATAAGGAATCAGTGTTCAGGCTTTATTTATGCTCTGTCCGTTGCAGATCAATACATTAAAACTGGAATGTATAAGAACATTCTGATTGTTGGTGCCGAATTACAATCCATTGGGATTGATATTTCTACTCGTGGTCGAAATGTTGCTGTTATTTTTGGAGATGGTGCTGGAGCAGCAGTTATATCTCGTGAAGAAGATACTACAAAAGGGATTTTATCTACACATTTACATTCCGAAGGAGAACATGCACTTGAATTAGCAGTCGCAGCACCCGGAATGGGTGGCCGTTGGGTAACCGATATTCTTGCTGCTAACGACCCCGAAGACGTAAGTTATTTCCCTTACATGAATGGGCAATTTGTGTTTAAACATGCTGTTACGCGATTTGCAGAAGTAATTAACGAAGGTTTAGAAGCCAATAATCTTCAAGTTTCGGATATTGATATGCTGATTCCACATCAGGCAAATTTGAGAATTTCGCAATTCATTCAGAAAAAATTTAATTTAAGCGACAGTCAGGTATATAATAATATCCAAAAATATGGCAATACGACTGCAGCATCAATACCAATTGCTTTGACAGAAGCCTGGGAACTTGGTAAAATAAAATCTGGCGACACCGTTGTTTTAGCAGCATTTGGATCAGGATTTACTTGGGCAAGTGCTATAATTAAATGGTAATTCCGGATTTTCAGAATTCCAATTAAATAGAATTCTAATAAAAAAACCTCGAAATTCATCGAGGTTTTTTTAATTCAAACTCTCAAATATTGAAATAGCGCATTTTTCTCCATCAATTGCAGCAGAAATTATTCCGCCTGCATAACCCGCACCTTCTCCACATGGATACAAACCTTTTATTTGAATATGTTCTAGTGTAATGTTATCTCTCGGAATTCTTACAGGCGACGATGTTCTAGATTCTGGTGCATGTATTATGGCTTCGTTGGTCAAATATCCTTTCATAGATTTTCCAAATTCCGAGAAACCTTGTCGTAAAATTTGCGATAAAAATCCGGGAAAGACTTGTCCCATTTCGACCGATGTTGTTCCAGGAACATAAGACGTTTTTGGGATATTAAACGAAACTTTACTTTGAGTAAAATCGACCATTCGCTGTGCTGGAACTTTTTGAGATTGCTTCGCTTGTTCGCTAAAGTTCGAACCACCTGCCAAATGCCAAGCTTTTTGTTCTATTTGTTTCTGAAATTCCAGACCTGCTAAGGCTCCGAATTTTTTGTAAGGTTCAAAATCTTCGAGTTTCAATTCGATAACAATACCCGAATTGGCAGTTGCTTGATCCCGTTTAGAAGGCGACCAACCATTGGTTACTACCTCGCCTGAACTCGTTGCGCAAGGTGCAATCACACCACCTGGACACATACAAAAAGAATACATGCCACGGCCATTGACTTGTTTTACAATGCTATATGGCGCTGGTGGCAAATGTTCGCCTCGATAATCGCAAGAATATTGAATTTGGTCTATTAAACTCTGTGGATGCTCGGCTCGGACTCCCAAGGCAAATGGTTTGGCTTCAATTAAAATCTTTTTTTGATCTAACAATTCGAATATATCACGGGCTGAATGTCCAGTGGCAAGAATTATTTTATTAGAATTGATAATTTCGCCATTTTGAGTTTGAATGCCTTGAACTTCGCTATTTTTTACCAAAATATCGGTTACACGGGTTTCGAACAAAACTTTTCCACCGTGTTCTATGATTTTTTCGCGAATATCTTGAATAATTTGAGGCAATTTATTGGTTCCAATATGCGGATGCGCTTCGACTATAATATCTGGCGTAGCGCCAAAGGCAACCAAAAGATTCAAAATTCGATCAATATCTCCACGTTTTTTTGATCTTGTATAGAGTTTTCCGTCAGAATAAGTTCCTGCTCCACCTTCACCAAAACAATAATTAGAATCTTCATTTACGATATGATTGACATTTATTGCTTTTAAATCTCTTCGTCTGCCACGAATGTCCTTGCCGCGTTCTACAATTATTGGTTTTAAACCTAATTCTATGAGTTGCAAACCTGCGAAAAGTCCTGCTGGTCCAGCACCGATAACGATTACTTCTTGAGCATTTTCGACATTTTTATAATTGGGAAGTTCAAATTTATTTGCAACGAAATCTTCACCTTGAAAATAAATATTGACTTTCAAGTTGAATTTTATGGCTTTTTGACGCGCATCAATAGAACGTTTTAAAACTGAAACGTGTTTTATTTCATTGACCGAAACCTTAATATGTTTAGACAAATGCTGCTTCAACAAATTGTCATTTGATGCAATTTCTGGAGAAACTTGAAGTAAAAGTTCTTTTGGCATTAATTACTTGTTTTTGCAAAAGTAAGAATTTGAAGTGAATTTAGAATTAGATTTTAAAGAACAAACTTAGTTATATTTGCAAATAAATAATTATTGATAATGTCTAGAAAAATAAAACTTATCTGGGATTTTCGTGGGCCAGAATCAGCAAAAACTGCCGAGCACCACGAAATTCATCTTAAAGAATATATTATTATTGAAAAATTTGAAATCAATATTACGGGTTTCGAAATTTTAAATGAAATGCACGCAATTGCTTTTATGGTCGTTACCGATTCAACTATGCCTGAAGTTAGAGATGCCTTGAAACCTCATCGAGGAGAATTATTTATCGAATAAAGTATTTTAGTTATTTTTCTTTTTTAATAACATATACATAAACCCAAGTTAATGTAAAAGTTGGGATTATATCGGTCCCAGGAAATGCTTCTTCGATTACTTCAATTATTCCTGCAATTTTACCCGTTGTTCCTTTATACATTTGAGTTAAAATAAAACCCGAAAGAGGTGCCCAAACCACATCTATTAACTCCGAAAATGGTTCGGCAACGTAGGATAACATTCCAATTAAATCGAAAATTATTCCTAAAAAAAGTTTTACCATTTTGTAAGATTTAACTTTGACATTTGATTCTAATTGTACAAAATTATTCATAATTGTTTTCAATTTTACTTTTTATGAACATCAATATACAAAACTAATGCCATTTTTTTGTTTTAGATTTTAGATATTAGAAATTTAACTATAAAATTTGTTTCTTTGCATAAATTAATTTTTAATGATTCAGGCAAAAAATATTCATAAATTCTACGATCAACTTCAAGTTCTAAAAGGCGTAGAATTACATATAAAAAAAGGGGAAATAATTTCGATTGTTGGTGCTTCGGGCGCAGGAAAAACTACTTTGCTTCAAATTCTTGGAACTTTGGATCAACCAACTCTAAATTTTTCTGCTTCTAAAGTAGAAAAGAAAATTGACTTTTATACCGAACTTTCCATAAACGGTCAAAATGTTTTGAAAATGAATGACAAAGAGTTATCGAAATTCCGAAACCTAAATCTAGGTTTTATTTTTCAATTTCATCAACTTCTGCCTGAATTTACAGCACTCGAAAATGTTTGCATTCCTGCTTTTATTGCCGGAAAAGAAAAAAAAGAAACCGAAACCGAAGCAAAACGATTATTAGATTATTTAGGACTTTCGCATCGAATTTCGCACAAGCCTAACGAACTTTCGGGTGGCGAACAACAACGTGTGGCAGTTGCCCGCGCGCTCATTAACAAGCCAGCCATTATTTTTGCCGATGAACCTTCGGGGAATTTAGATACCACAAGTGCCGAAAATTTACACCAATTGTTTTTTAAACTTCGAGATGAGTTTGGTCAAACTTTTGTAATTGTAACACACAACGAAGAATTGGCAAACATGGCTGACCGAAAATTGGTCATGGTCGATGGTCGAGTGAGCATTTAGTGCTTTTAGAAAAAATGAAACAATCCGAACTCAAAGAATTTCTTGATGAAAAAGTCGAGTTCTATAACAATCCAAAGTTTATAGAATCAGACCCTATTCAGATTCCGCATTTATTTTCTTTAAAGGAGGATATAGAAATTGCAGGTTTTTTGGTAGCAACGATTTCTTGGGGAAATCGAAAAATAATTATCCAAAACTCGCATAAAATGATCCATTTAATGGGGAATTCCCCATTTGATTTTGTTATGTCGCACAACGAAAATAATTTAGATAAACTAAACGATTTTGTACACAGAACTTTTAATGGTGGCGATTTTGCTACATTTATAAAAAGTTTGCAAAACATTTATACCAATCATGATGGGTTAGAATCTATTTTTAAAAAACATCAAGAAAAAGATAGTTTACAAAAAAGTATTTCGGAGTTTAAGAAAGTTTTTTTCGAAATCGAACATCAATATCGAACCCAAAAACATGTTTCGGATCCACTCAATAATTCGGCTGCCAAACGTATTAACATGTTTTTGCGTTGGATGATTAGAAATGACAACAAAGGTGTAGATTTAGGAATTTGGAAAAGTATTTCCGCATCGAAACTTTCTTGCCCTTTGGATGTTCATTCGGGCAATGTTGCTCGGAAATTAAATTTGTTAACTCGAAAACAAAACGACGGAAAAGCACTTTCTGAACTCGATTTTAACTTAAGAAAACTCGATAAAAATGATCCAGTAAAATACGATTTTGCTCTTTTTGGATTAGGTGTTTTCGAAGGTCTTTAGGATTTAGTGAAGTTCTAATATTTTAATCAAATCGTTAGTATTTGTTGGCTTTTGTATAAAACTTTTTACCGATTTATATTTACCGCATTTCTGAATTTCTTTTTTGTCGATAGTCGATGAAATTACATAAATATTGAGTTTGTCTTTAAAAGGAAGATTCTCTAATTCGTCGAGAAATTGCCAACCATCGAGAACGGGCATGTTTAAATCTAAAAAAATTAAATCTGGAAACGGCTCGTTCGTTATGTCGATTTTTTTTAAATCTAATAACGCATCTAAACCATTTTTAAGGTTTATAATGTTATTGAAACTTTCTGTTTTTGCTAATAATTTTTTTAAAACTAACACAAAAATTGCATCGTCGTCGATAATATAGGTTAAGTCAAATTTACTCATATAATGTTATATTAAATTCCGACCCTTCTCCTACTCTACTTTTCACATCAATAGTTCCTCCCAAAGCAACAACGTGATTCTTAGCGATAAAAAGTCCTAAACCAACCGCATCTTTATTGTCGTGAAACGTATTGTACATTCCGAATATTTTGGATTTATTTTTTTGTAAATCTATACCTAAACCATTATCTTTTACTGAAATTATAACTTTAGTTCCTTTTTTGACGGTGCTAATTTCTATAATTGGATTCCTGTTAGGGAATTTGTACCTGATTGCATTGGTAACTAAATTCTGAATTATTCTGTCAAAACCATTTGGTATTGTATTGATTGTCATGTTGCTAGGCATATCAATTATAATTTTTCCTTTTTTACTCTCAATTAAATAATTTAATTCTTTGAGGTTTTTTTCTATTTCATTTTTCAAATTTAACTTCACTTTTTTAGTACATGAGTTTAATTGAATGTTTATAGATTCATTTAAATGAAAAATTGTATCCGAAAGTTTTGTGTTACTTTCTTTAAGTAATTGATATAATTCTTCTTTTTCTTATTCGTTTTTAGTTTCATCTATTAAATTAATTAGCATTGACATATTGCTTGTATCGGATCGAATATTATGAGATAGAATATGTGTGAAATCTAATAATTTATTTTTTTGAATTTTAGAAATTTTATTTAATTTTTCAATTTTTGCCTCAGCATTTTTTATTTCATTTATATCTCTAGTAATCACAATAAACTTGGTATATTTTCCATCTTCGCCATAGATTACGCTTGCTGAATCTTCTCTCCAAAAGTATTTTCCTGCTTTGCTTTTACATCTATACTCGTATTTAAAATTTTTTGTTCTTTTTTCTAAATTCGAATATATAATTTTTTTAATGCGTTTTACATCCTCTGGATGTGTTTTATCAAAAATATCTTCTGGAGTATATTTCAAAATTTCATCTTGAGAATAGCCTAAAAAAGTAGTGAAATAATTTGGCGAAACGTAGGTTACAACTCTGTTCTCGAAAACAATATAACCATCTGGAGAGTTTTCCGTAATCAGACTCAATTTTCGTTCTGTTTCTATTAAATTTTTTTCGATTTCTCTTCGTTTACTTTGTTCTATCAACAGCATCAAAATATCGGCAACTGTTCTAGCAAAAGCCAAATCGACATGGTTCCAAACTCTTGGATCATCCCTATGCTCGCAACATAAAACACCAGATACTTTTCCGTTTTCTCTAATCGGAATATCCAGCATATCGGTTATTCCGAGCGGAATTAGGTAACTGTCTTTTAATTCTTGTGTATATTTGTTGGTCATTACATCGTCGGCAACAATTGCTATACCATCCGTCAATGCCTTAAAGTAAATAGGCAAATTTCTAGAATCAATATCGACCTCTTTCGTATGTTTGGATGTTGCCTTGTCATATAAGTTATCGCATACCAAATTTGCTCCTTGAATAGTCCAATAACTGGCTCGATCTATATCTAAACCTTCAACTAGTGTTTTTGTAATAACATGATACACATCATCGATTGTATTTGCATCTACAAAAGAAATTTGATTTAACTTTATGATTAAATCAAAATGCTTTTTAGTGAATAATAAATCTTTGCTAATTTTACTTTTTTCCATATAGAATTACAATATGTCGAAAATTATAATAAATAGAATACATTTAATTCAATAAAAGTAATAAAATAATTACATTAAATTCAATAAATTTAATTTTTATTTTATTTTACATAATGATAAGAATTTTTTATAAAATTATCATCAAATTATAAAACCGTATCTTTGCAAAAATTAAAATTACAATGAGCACTTTCGAGCAATTCAACCTTCCAAAATCTGTACAAAAAGCCATCGACGAATTGGGTTTTGTATCTCCAACTCCTATTCAAGAAAAATCTTTTTCGGTAATTATGTCGGGTCGCGATATGATGGGAATTGCACAAACTGGAACTGGTAAAACATTTGCTTACCTATTACCTTTGCTCAAATTATACAAATTTACACCAACTAATACTCCCAAAATCGTAATCCTAGTGCCAACCCGAGAATTGGTTGTGCAAGTTGTAGAAGAAGTTGAGAAATTAGCCAAATACATGTCTATCAGAACTCTGGGAGTTTATGGCGGTGTGAACATTAATACTCAAAAAAAAGCAGTTTTTGAAGGAATCGATATTTTAGTTGGAACTCCAGGTCGAATCATGGATTTGGCGCTCGATGCTTATATTAGGTTCGACGAAACTCAAAAATTAGTCATTGATGAATTCGACGAAATGCTAAATCTTGGTTTTAGAATTCAATTGACATCTATTTTTTCGATGATGCGTGCCAAACGCCAAAACATTCTATTTTCGGCAACAATGACCGATGAAGTCGATGCTGTTTTGAACGATTTTTTCGATTTTCCTGAGGAAGTTACTTTGTCGCCATCCGGAACGCCATTGGAACAAATCAAGCAACTTTCGTATCATTTGCCAAACTTCAATACCAAAATAAATTTGCTAAAACATTTGTTGCAAACAGATGAAGACATGTCAAGAATTCTAGTTTTTGTAAATAATAAAAAAATTGCCGATATGCTTCACGAACGCATCGAAGCCGATTTTCCGGATCAATTTGGGGTAATTCACTCTAATAAATCTCAAAATTATCGATTAACAACCATGGCAAATTTTCAGGAAGGACAACTTCGTGGAATTATAACCTCGGATATTATGGCGCGTGGATTGGATATTTCGAATATTACGCACGTTATAAATTTCGAAATGCC